>DASZXE010000335.1:0-56177 GCA_035546475.1 Kofleriaceae bacterium | reverse complement strand
ACCGCGCCGGCGACCGCCGCCAGCGCCTCGTCGGTGGCGGCCCGCTCGCGCACGAGCGCGTCGTGGCCGCGCGGGTCGGCGGCGATCAGCAGCAGGAGCGCGTCGTCCTCGCGCTCGAGCGCGCCCGACAGCCGCGCGGTCGCCGCGCTGACCCGGTCGTTGCCGCGCACGATCGCGCCGAGCGCGTCGCCGAGCCGCGACAGCGCCACCAGCGTCCACCCGCTGGCGACGGTGCCGGTGATCACCAGCAACGCCGCCGCGGTGACGAAGCGCGCGCGCAGCCTGCGCCTCGCGCCGGCCATCAGAACAGCCCGTACCGCTTGCGCTTCCGCTGCAGGGTCGTCGCGTCGATGCCGAGCACGCGCGCCGCCGCCTCGAGCGTCGGCACCCGGCCGATCACGCGGGCGATGTGCTCGCGCTCGAGCTCGTCGAGGCTCACCAGGTTGCCGAGCGCCACGCCGCGCCCGGCGCCGGCCGCTGGCGGGATGCCGAGCACGTCGGCGTCGAGGACATCGCCGGCCGCGAGGATCACGCCGCGCTCGACCGCGTTGCGCAGCTCGCGGAGGTTGCCGGGCCAGCGGTGCGCGGCCAGCGCGTCCTCGGCGGCGGGCGCGAACGTCAGCGCCGGCCGCCCCTGGCGCACCGACAGCGCCGCCAGGTAGTGGCGCGCCAGCGGCACGATGTCCTCGGGCCGCTCGCGCAGCGGCGGCACCACCAGCGGCAGCTCGTTCAGCCGGTAGAACAGGTCGGCGCGGAAGCGGCCGGCGGCGACGTCGTCCTCGATCGCGCGGTTGGTCGCCGCGATGACGCGCACGTCCGCCTTGCGCTCGCGTGGCTCGCCGAGGCGCTCGTAGCTCCGGTCGTGGAGGAACCGCAAGAGGCGCGCCTGCGCGTCGGCCGACAGGTCGCCGACCTCGTCGAGGAAGAGGGTCCCGGTCTCCGCCTCCGCCACCTTGCCGGGCGCGTCGGCGACCGCGCCGCCGAACGCGCCCCTGGCGTGGCCGAACAGCGCGCTCACCATCAGCTCGCCGGCGAGGGCAGGGCAGTGCACCGACACGAACGGCCGCTCGCGCCGCGGCGAGGCGTCGCGGATCCACCGCGCGAGCACGTTCTTGCCGGTCCCGCTCTCGCCGCGCAGGAGGACGACGGCGTCGGACGGCGCCGCCCGCTCGACGGTCGCCATGAACGCGCGGAAGGTCGGGCTCTGGCTGGCGAAGCTCGCGCCCTCGTCGTAGCCGGCGAGCCGCGCCTCCAGGTCGCGCACGCGCTGGCGGAGCTGGCGGTGCTCGAGGACGCGCGCCGCCGCCTGCCGCACCTGCTCGGGCGAGAACGGTTTCGGCAGGTAGTCGGCGGCGCCGCGCCGCATCGCCTCGACCGCGGTCTCGAACGTCGCGAACGCGGTGATGACGATGACGCCCGCCTCCGGCCGTCGCCGCAGGATCTCGGGCAGCGCGTCGAGCCCGGAGTCGGCGCCGAGCCACAGGTCGAGGAACACCAGGTCGTAGTCGGCGCGGTCGAGCGCCTCGAGCGCCGCCGGCGCGTGGCTGACCCCGCGCACCTGGGCGCCGGCCGCCTCCAGGCAGAGGCGCAGCGACTGGCGGATGCCGGCGTCGTCGTCGACCACCAGCGCCGTCCACGCGTGGGGCGCGGGCGCCGGAGCGGGACCGGACGAAGCCGCGGGCTGCATGGAGCGCGAGCTTACTCCTGCCGACGCGCGCGCTCACGCCCGTCGCGGGCCGCGGCGCGCCGTCCGACGCTGGCGCGGTCGCGACGGCCCTTGCCCGACCGCGGCGCTGGCGGGGCCGGTCAACCGACCGCGGTGTCGCCGCGAGTCGCCCGCTCGCGCTCGCGGTCGCGGTCGCCCCGGTCGCGGTCGCGGTCGCCCCGGTCGCGCTCGCCCCGCGCGCGCTCGGGCCCGTCGGTCGCCCCGTCCGCCGCCGGCAGGTGCACCCGGAAGACCGCGCCGCCCTCCGCCGCGTCGTCGACCTCGATCCAGCCGTCGTGCTCCTTCACGATGCCGGCGCAGACCGCCAGGCCGAGCCCGGTGCCGCCCTGGCCGTCCTTCGACGTGTAGAACGGCTCGAAGATCTTGTCGCGGCGGTCCGCGGGGATGCCGACGCCGCTGTCGGTGACCTCGAGCCGCACGAACGTCTGCTCGGGTGACAGCTCGAGGCCCGGCCGCTGCCGCGTCACCGCCGCGGTCTCGACCGTCAGCGTGCCGCCGTCCGGCATCGCCTGCACCGCGTTGAGCAGCAGGTTGAGCAGCACCTGCTGCAGCCGGTCGCCGTCGCCGAGCACCGGCGGCAGCCCCTCGGCGCGGGTCAGCCGGGTCTTCACCTTCGCCGCCGAGAACTGGCTGGCCAGCAGCTCCATCGTCGTCAAGGTCAAGGCGTTCAGGTTCACCCGCGCGCGCTCGGGCGGGCCGACGCGGCGCCGCGCGAAGTCGAGCAGCCGCTGGATGATGCGCGTGATGCGGGCGGTCTGCTCGGCGATGATCGCCGAGTTCTTGACGACCGTCTCCGGGTCGTTCGCCTTCTTCTGCGTCGCCCGCGCGCGCCCCGCGATCACGCCGAGCGGCGTGCCCACCTCGTGCGCGATCTCGGCGGCGATCTGGCCGATGGTGGCGAGCTTCTCGGTGTGGGCGAGCCGCTGCTCGAGGCTCGACTTCGCGTCGTTGTGCCGCTGCGTCTCCGCCCGCGACTCGCGCAGCGAGAAGGTCATGTCGTTGAAGCGGCTCGCCACCGCGCCGATCTCGTCGTCGCGCTCCGACAGCAGCACGTGCGACAGGTCGCCCTTGGCGACGTCGTCGATGCCGCGCAGCAGCTTCGCCATCGGCTGGCTCATCAGGTTGCGCGTGAGCAGGTAGACCGCGGTCGTCGTCAGGCTGGCGATCACCAGCACCCAGAGGATCGCGCGCACCAGGTCGCGGTCGATCGCGTCCTCGAGCGACGCCGTCGACCGCGAGACGTCGATCGCGCCGGTCACCTCCTGGCTGCGCTCGCCGAACGCCCGCAGCGGCAGCGCGAAGTGGACGTCGTCACCCTCGTACTCGAGCAGCGCGGCCGTCGGCGAGTTCTCGAGCGCGTGCAGCCGGTGCAACTCGCCCGGCGTCATCGGCAAGACCGGCGCGGGCGAGCCGGGGGCCTGCTCGCGCGGCAGCACGCGCACGCGCCAGCCGGTCGGGATGCGCGGCGGCTTGCCCCGCGTCAGGTCGTCGCCGAGCTTCGCCGGATCGACCTCCGGCATGTGCGGCCCGATCGTCTCGAGCGAGTTGCGCAGGAGCTGCGCGGTCGACTTCGCCTCCGCCTCGATCGCGGTCCGCCGCACCCGCGCCTCGCCCTGCACCTCGAACCACGCATAGATCGCGAGCGTCACCGACACCGACAGCGCGGTGGCGATCGTGATGCGCGTCCCGATCCTCACCCTCGCAGCATGCCACGCCTCCCTCTCCCCCGTTCCCCCGCCGTCCCCGTGCCGCCACCCGTTTCCGTCCCCGCGCCCCGCGGCGCAGTGCACCCGCGCCGGTCCGCCGCTCAGCGCCAGCCCAGCCCCGCCACCGCCACCGCCACCGCCGCCGCCGCGGTCAGTGCACCGACTCCGGCACCACGTTCCGGTCGGAGTCGCCCTCGCTGACCACGACCGTCGGCGCCGCCTCCGCCACCGGCACCGCGGTCGTCGGCCGCGGCTTGCCGTTGTCGCCCGCCAGCTTCGCCATCCGCTTCGCGGCCTTCTCCGCCTTCTCGGCCGCCTTCTCGGCCTTCTCGGCCGCCTTCTCCAGCTTGGCCGCCGCGTCGGTCGCCGCCGCCTTCGCCTGCGCCTTGTTGCGCGCCTCGGTCTCCTCGCGCTCCTCCCGCCGCTTCTCGCGCATGCGCCGCAGCCCGCCGCCCATGATCTCGGCGATGAGCTGGTCGTACTCGATGCCCACCGCCTGCGCGATCAGCACGAGGTCGGAGTAGCCGGGCG
Source organism: Kofleriaceae bacterium (assembly GCA_035546475.1). Taxonomy (GTDB): domain Bacteria; phylum Myxococcota_A; class Polyangia; order Haliangiales; family Haliangiaceae; genus UBA2376. Next base: position 52,214 of record DASZXE010000335.1, on the reverse strand, counting down.
TCAGCCCCGGCAGCGGGTTCACCTCGAGGACGTAGATCCGCCCGTCCTTGTCCATGCGCAGGTCGACGCGCGCCACGTCGCGGCAGTCGAGCGCCCAGAACGTCGCCCGCGCGATCTTCTCGATCGCCTTCTGCTCCGCCTCGGTCAGCTTCGCCGGGCACTGGTAGAAGACGTGCTTCTCCCACTCCTGCTTGACCGCGTAGTCGTAGACCGGCCGGTCGTTCTCCGCGTCCTTGAAGCAGATCTCCATCGGCGGCAGCACCCGCGGCCGCTTGTCGCCGAGGAGCCCGACCGTGAACTCGCGGCCGGCGATGTACTCCTCGACCAGCGCCGGCTGCCGGTAGCGCTCGACGCACAGCTTGACCGCCGCCCGCAGCTCCTCCTCCGAGTCGCACACCGACGTCGACCCCTCGATGCCCTTGCTCGACCCCTCGGCGTTCGGCTTGACGATGACCGGGAACCGCAGGTCCGGGTCGATCCGCTCCCGCGCCGATTCCATCACCTGGAACTTCGGCGTCAGGATGTCGTGCTGCATCAGCACCTTCTTGCAGAGCGCCTTGTCGAGGGCGATCGCGAGCGTGGCGCTGTCGGAGCCGGTGTACGGCACCCCCAGCAGCTCGCAGAGGGCGGGCACCTGGGCCTCGCGGTTGCGGCCCTCCACCCCCTCGGCGATGTTGAAGATCAGGTCGACATCGGCCTCGGCCAGCACCCTCGGCAGGTCCGGCGTCGCCTCGAGGTGGACGACGATGTGCCCCTGCCGCGCCAGCGCGTTCGCGATCGCGATGATCGTCTCCGGCGGGTCCCACTCCGCCTCGTCGTCGCCGTCGTGGTCGCGCTTGACGTTGTAGGTGAAGCCGACCCGGATCGGCTGCACCCGGCCCGGCCGGCGGGTGACGCCGAGCTGGCTCGCCGTCGCCAGCCCCGACCGCAGCGCCGCCGCGTGGAGGATGGCCGCCACCGTCGACGCGTAGCCCATGCCGAGCTGCGACGTCGCCGCGAACAGCGCCGCGGTCGGCGCCAGCGACGGGATCGCGTTCGCCTCGAGGAAGTAGATCCGGCCGTCCGGCGCGATCCGGAAGTCGATGCGCGCCACGTCCCGCAGGCCGAGCGCGCGGATGACCTCGGCCGCGATCTGCCGCAGCCGCGCCGCGATGTCGCGCGGGATGCTGGCCGGGCAGCGGAACTGCACCTTGCCGGGCTCGACGTTCTTCAGCCGGTAGTCCCAGACGTTGAACGGCCGGTCGAGGCTCGGGTCGACCAGCAGCTCGACCGGGGCGAGCAGCCCGTTGTCGTGGCCGACGCCGTCGATGTAGCCGACCAGCACATCGGTGCCCTCGACGTACTCCTCGATCAGCACGCCGTCCGGGTAGGCCCGCAGCGCCGCCTTCAGCACCGCCATCAGGTCCTTCGGCTCGCGCACGACCGAGCCCTCGCGGGCCAGCGCGCCGCCGCCGGCCGCGCCGCCGCCCCCGCCTCCTCCTCCATAGATCCCCTTGCTCGACCCCTCGTGGTTCGGCTTGACGATCACCGGGAACGCCAGCCCGGGGCCGCGGTCGAGGATCGCGTCGAAGTTGCGCGGGTTGACCAGGCACGCGCGCGGCGTGTCGACGCCGGCCCGCTGCACGACCAGCTTGGTCAGCCACTTGTCGAGCGTGACCGCGTTCGTGTAGGCGTCGGCGCCCGTGTACGGGATGCCGAGCTCCTCGAACAGGGCAGGGTAGAGCGCCTCGCGCAGCTTGCCCTGCTGGCCCTCGGCCGTGTTGAAGATGATGTCCGGATCGATCGCCTCGAGCCGCTCGAGCAGGGTCGACGCCGGTCCGGAGACCTCGACCTTCTCGACCTCGTGGCCGGCGGCCTCGAGCGCGGCGGCGATCGCGTGGACGGTCTCGACGCTGTCGAACTCGGCCTCCTTCTCGGAGTGGCGGACGTCCGTGAGGCGGAGGTTGTGGGTGAACGCGACCTTCATGCCTGGAGCGACCTCGTCCGTGTGCGACCCGTCGATGCCGGAACCGATCGCCATGATCGATCCGATCGTTGTTCGATCTAGCAGAGCGGTGTGACAGCGGCGCCGTCAAGTGAAACGTTGCGCGAACCGATCGCCTCGCGCACGTCGCGCGGCGCGGACGCTCGCGCCGGCGTGTTACGACGTCCGCATGGCCGCGACCGAGACCTTCGACATCCGGACCACGAGCCGGGTGGAGACCATCGACGTCACCTCGCTCGTGCGCAACGCGATCCGCAAGAGCGGCATCGACGGCGGCCTCTGCTGCGTCTTCTGCCCGCACACCACCGCCGGCATCACGGTCCAGGAGAACAGCGACCCGCTGGTCAAGGCGGCGCTGAACGAGCACCTCGCGCGCGCGGCCCCGCACGACGCGGGCGAGGTCACCACCGCCAACAACTACGACGCCCACGTGAAGGCGAGCCTGGTCGGCACGCAGGTGACGCTGATCGTGGAGGCCGGCAAGCCGCTGCTCGGCACCTGGCAGGCGATCTACTTCTGCGAGTTCGACGGCCCCCGCAGCCGGCGCCTCCTCGTCAAGACCCTCGGCGACGGCACCTGACGCGACGCCACGCGCCCGCGAGCTGAATGGCGGCGCCCCCTTGCGCGCCGTTACATCGCGAGGCCGCGTCGTGCGTCATGATGAGGAAGATGCTCCGCGCGACCCTCGGCCCCCTCGGCCTCGCGATCCTCCTGACCGCCTGCGCCGGCCGCGCCGCGCACCCGACCGCGCCGTCGCCGGGCCCGGCCGCCACCTCGCGCGCCGACGACCTCGCCGCCCGCGCCCACCAGCCGCCGGCCGCGACCGGCAACCCCGGCGACCTCGAGGCCCGCCCCGGCACCGGCGCCGCCGGCGGCCCTTACGACCTCGGCGAGATCAAGCTGATCGTCACCGGCAAGGACCCCGACGGCGAGCCGCACATCGAGGCCGTCTCGCCGTCGATCCTCCTCGACCAGGCCCAGGCCGCCATCGACGCGGGCCGCCCGCAGGTCGCGGTCGGCGTGCTCGCGCGCCTCGCCGAGGAGTTCCCCGGCTCGCCGATGGCACCGTCGGCGATGTTCAACATCGGCCGCATCCACGAGCAGCTCGGCGACGTCGCCGACGCGATCGCCGCCTACCGCGACCTCGTCGCGCGCTACCCGACCGGCCGCGAGTCGCTCGACGGCCACCTGCGCATCGCCGGCCTCGAGGCCGAGCACAAGCAGTGGCCGGACGCCGCCCGCACGCTCGCCGAGATCCTCGCCCGCACCGACCTCACCTACGCCGACCGCCTGCAGGCGCAGGCGCGCCTCGGCTACGTCCAGCTCGAGTCGGGCGATCGCGACGCCGCCCGCGCCAGCCTCGAGGCCGCCGTCGTGACCTGGCGCAAGGCGGTCCGCATCGACGACCCGTACTACATCGCGATGGCGGACTTCTACCTGGGTGAGCTCGAGCACCGCGCCTTCGCGGAGCTGCCGCTGCGCCCCGCCGACGACGAGCTCAAGGCCGACCTCGCCGCCCGCGAGGCCGCCGCCGCGCGCGCCTACGATCACTGGAAGGACGCGCTCGTCCTCAAGGACCCGTACTGGTCGCTCGCCGCCGGCTACGAGATGTCGCAGATCTTCGAGGAGCTGTGGGAGAGCGCCGTCCGCGCGCCGTTCCCCGCCGGCATGACCCCCGAGGCGCGGCCGTACTACGTCACCGAGGTCCACGACCGCGTGCGCCGCCACCTGGAGACCGCGCTCGAGGGTCACCAGATGAACGTGAAGCTGGCCGCGGCGTACGGGGTCGACAACGCCTGGAGCCGCGCCTCCGCGCTCAAGGCCGGCGAGATCCTGGGGATCCTGTCGCGCGAGGCCCGGGGCGAGGCGGTGGTGCCGCCGGTCGCGAGCGCCACGCCGACTCCCTGACGTCCCGGTTACGTCGCCCGTCGCCGCGGTTCGTTTTCTGCCCGTGACCCGCTCCCGCTCCCGCTCCCGCTTCCCGAAATCTCGGTTCCGGGGATCGGGAGCGGGAGCGGGAGCGGGACTCAGAGCGGGATCCGGAATGGGGCGGGATCGGCGCTTGAAAATCGCTCCGTACCCCGTTGACTTGCTTGGGGTGTTCGCCTATACCAGCGCCGCCGTCGTGCCCGCGACGGTGCGAACCTGTTTTCTCCTGCAATAACGCTGGCGTAGCTCAACCGGTAGAGCACCTGACTTGTAATCAGGAGGTCGCGGGTTCGAGTCCCACCGCCAGCTCGACACCACGCCCCGACCGACCGACGAGAGGAAAGACCCGAGCCCACGCATCGTTACGACATCCTGGAGGAGTTCCCGAGTGGCCAAAGGGAGCAGACTGTAAATCTGCCGGCTCCACGCCTTCGGTGGTTCGAATCCACCCTCCTCCACCGGCCTGGAGCAAGCCGTGCCCCGGCCCGACCGCCGCGCTAGCGGGTGTAGCTCAGCGGTAGAGCTCCAGCCTTCCAAGCTGGATGTCGTGGGTTCGAATCCCATCGCCCGCTCCATCGAAACCCTGAACGAAGACCAGCCCTTGTAGCACAGTGGCAGTGCACTTCCTTGGTAAGGAAGGGGTCGCGAGTTCGATTCTCGCCAAGGGCTCGACCGCAAGAAGGCCTAGCACCACGTAGCCCCGCCTCCCTGTAGGAGGCCCAGGAGCACCGAGACATGTCGAAGGAAAAGTTCAACCGCAACAAGCCGCACGTGAACATCGGCACGATCGGTCACGTGGACCACGGCAAGACCACCCTCACCGCCGCGATCACCAAGGTGCAGGCCTCGAAGGGCCTCGCCAAGTTCACGGCGTTCGACCAGATCGACAAGGCGCCCGAGGAGAAGGCCCGCGGCATCACGATCGCGACGGCCCACGTCGAGTACGAAAGCCCGAAGCGGCACTACGCGCACGTCGACTGCCCCGGCCACGCCGACTACATCAAGAACATGATCACCGGCGCCGCGCAGATGGACGGCGCCATCCTGGTCGTGTCGGCGCCCGACGGCCCGATGCCGCAGACCCGCGAGCACGTCCTCCTCGGCCGCCAGGTCAACGTGCCGGCGATGGTCGTGTACCTCAACAAGTGCGACATGATCGGCAAGGGCGACGAGGAGCTCCTCGACCTGGTCGAGATGGAGCTCCGCGAGCTCCTCACCAAGTACAACTACCCGGGCGACGACACCCCGATCATCCGCGGCTCGGCGCTGAAGGCGCTCGAGGGCGAGGACTCGGACTACGGCGTCAAGTCGATCGGCAAGCTGATGGACGCGTGCGACTCGTTCATCCCGGAGCCGGTCCGCGAGCTCGACAAGCCGTTCCTGATGCCGGTCGAGGACGTCTTCACCATCACGGGCCGCGGCACGGTCGTCACCGGCCGCATCGAGCGCGGCATCGTGAAGGTCGGCGACAACCTCGAGGTCATCGGCTTCGGCGACACGAAGACCACGACCTGCACCGGCGTCGAGATGTTCCGCAAGCTGCTCGACGAGGGCCAGGCGGGCGACAACGTCGGCGTGCTCCTCCGCGGCATCAAGCGCGAGGAGGTCGAGCGCGGCATGGTGCTCGCCAAGCCCGGCTCGGTCACCCCGCACTCGGACTTCACCGCCGAGATCTACATCCTCAAGAAGGAGGAGGGTGGCCGCACCACGCCGTTCTTCACCGGCTACCGGCCGCAGTTCTACTTCCGCACGACCGACGTGACCGGCGTGATGAAGCTGCCCGAGGGCATGGAGATGGTCATGCCCGGCGACAACATCAAGGTGACCGTCGAGCTCATCTCGAAGATCGCCTGCGAGAAGGGCCTCCGCTTCGCCATCCGCGAGGGTGGCAAGACGGTCGGCGCCGGCGTCGTCACCGAGATCACGAAGTAGTCAGCGTTCACCGGCCTCGGTGAAGTGCGCAGCGCCCGGCTCCGGTCGGGCGTCGGCATTTTCGGGCCGGGGCCTGCTCGGAGGGGCTGGTCGGCGGCTGGTCGGCGGCTGGTCGGCGGCTGGTCGGCGGGGCCGAGGCAGGGGATCGGAAGGGGCGAGGGGGGAAGGGAAGAACGACCGAGAAACGATGGGTTTTGTATCCAGGCGCTTGATCCGCCCGGCAGCTTGAGGTACACGACCGCTTCCGCGTCGCGCGGCATCGATCTCGTCCGCCCTTCGTCCGACCCGTTCCGTTCCACGTCACCGTCTTTCCAACGCTTCCCGGCAGGCAACCCAGCGATCGCGACCGAGTTCTCGAAGTCCCTAGGGGAGTAGCTCAACGGTAGAGCATCCGTCTCCAAAGCGGAGGGCTATGGGTTCAAATCCCTTCTCCCCTGCAACGTCTCGCCTGCCTCGCCTCGCCGACCCACCAACGACCCACCCAACGACCCACCAGCGCCCATCCACAGGGCCTGCCCGACCGGACAGTCGACACCGCCCGAAGCAGCGCTTACCCCTCGTGCACCCCTCCTCCGTGTGACCACCGTGGCCCAAGAGAACGCCCCCAACAAGCCCGTCCACCTCATGTACATGATCGGTGCGGCGGTCCTGTTCTTCCTCGCGAAGTGGACCATCGACTGGATCTCGTCCTACTTCCTGGGGAGCGCCCCGGGCGAGCTGGTGATGACGTCCGCGGCGATGGCGATCGCGCTCGGCACGGCGATCATCCTCTATCGCAACGACCGGGTGCACGGGCTGGCGAACGAGGTCGCCGCGGAGCTGAAGAAGGTGACCTGGCCGACGGCCAAGGAGGTGCGGGCGGCGGCGATCGTGGTGATCATCATGTCGCTCATCTCCGCGCTCATCCTCGGTGCCTTCGACTTCGTCTGGTCGAACCTGACGGAGCTCGTCTATGGCTGATCCCACCGAGGACACCACCACTGCGTCGGCTCCAGGCGACGGGGGCGGCGCGCCGCCGTCGGCGGGGCTCAAGTGGTACATCGTGCACACCTACTCGGGGCACGAGAACAAGGCGCGGCTGACGCTGCTCGAGCGCGTCCGCAACGCCAACCTCAACGAGTTCTTCGGCGAGGTGCTCGTCCCGACCGAGAGCGTGATGGAGCTGGTCAAGGGCCAGCGCCGCACGACGACCCGCAAGTTCTTCCCGGGCTACATGTTCGTGCAGATGGTCATGGACGACCGCACGTTCCACCTGGTCAAGAACACGCCCAAGATCACCGGCTTCCTCGGCGGCACCAAGCCGACGCCGGTGCCGGAGCGCGAGATCACCGGCCTGCAGACCAACATCACCGAGGGCAAGACCAAGCCCCGCTCGAAGATCACCTTCGAGGTCGGTGACAACGTGCGCGTGGTCGAGGGCCCGTTCGCCAACTTCTCGGCCACGGTCGAGGAGGTCAAGGCGGACAAGCAGAAGGTCAAGGTCCGGGTCTCGATTTTCGGCCGCGCCACGTCGGTGGAGCTTGACTTCACCAAGGTCGAGAAAGCATAAAGCGGCCCCTCCGCGCGCCGCGGTCCCGGGACAGGGACACGGCGCGACGGCGGACCGGCTCGCACGAAGGCAAGCGTCATGAAGAAGGTCACCGCACTCATCAAGCTCCAGTGCCCCGCCGGCAAGGCGAACCCGGCGCCGCCGGTCGGCCCCGCGCTCGGTCAGCACGGGCTCAACATCATGCAGTTCTGCAAGGAGTTCAACGCGCGCACCGCGCAGATGGGCGACCTGATCATCCCGGTCCTCATCACCGCGTACGCCGACCGCTCCTTCACCTTCGTGACCAAGACGCCCCCGGCCTCGATCCTCCTCAAGAAGGCGGCCAAGATCGAGAGCGGCTCCAAGGAGCCGAACAAGACCAAGGTCGGCAAGGTCACCAAGAAGCAGGTCCGCGAGATCGCCGAGCACAAGATGCCCGATCTCAACACCAGCGACGTCGAGGCGGCCATGCGCACCGTCATGGGCACCGCCCGGTCGATGGGCCTCGAAGTCGTCGACTGATCGCATCCACCTCACGCCTACCCGCCTGGTAGCCGGCCACCCCGGCGCGCAGCCCCGACGACGTTCGGGCTCGACCCCAGGCAAGCGGAGATTCACATGGCTGGCAAGAAGTACAAGAAGGCCGTCACCGGCTGGGACAAGACGAAGAAGTACTCGGTCACCGAGGCCTGCGCGATCCTGCCCCGCACCAAGATCTCGTCGAAGTGGGACGAGACGGTCGACGCGGCGATCCGGCTCGGCGTCAACCCGAAGTACGCCGACCAGATGGTCCGCGGCTCGGTCGTGATGCCGTCGGGCACCGGCAAGACGAAGCGCGTGCTCGTCATCGCCAAGGCCGACAAGGCCAAGGAGGCGCTCGAGGCGGGCGCCGACTTCGCCGGCTCCGACGAGTACATCAACAAGATCAAGGACGAGAACTGGTTCGAGTTCGACACCCTGGTCGCGACGCCCGACATGATGGCGCAGGTCGGCAAGATCGGCCGCGTCCTCGGTCCGCGCGGCCTGATGCCGAACCCGAAGGTCGGCACCGTCACCGCCGACGTGGCGAAGGCGGTCCGCGAGCTCAAGGCCGGCCGCGTCGAGTTCCGCGTCGAGAAGGCGGGCATCATCCAGACGCCGATCGGCAAGGCGTCGTTCAAGCCCGAACAGCTCGCCGCCAACCTGTCGGCGCTCATCGATCAGCTCATGAAGCTGAAGCCGGCCAGCGCCAAGGGCAGCTACGTCAAGTCGATCACCATCTCGACCACCCACGGCCCCGGCGTGAAGGTCGACACCTCGGCCTACCAGGCCGGCGGCATCCACGACTGATCGCGGAGCAAGCACCCGACCCGACCACCCACGATACCCCGACGGTCGAAGAAGCAGGGCTGGCGCCTCGGAAGAGGCACCACGAAGCGTCCCGCGGAGACACAGTCGGTCCGGCAGCCCCGCCCCGCGGGTGCCATCGGCCCCTCTGATCTCCACCCTTCGCGGCGGTCAGAGGGGTTCGTCGTTCGCACCACCAGGAAGAGAAGACCATGGACAGAGCAGGCAAGGAGCAGATCCTCGGCGAGATCAAGGAGTCGTTCCACGACATCGCCTCGATCGTCATCGCCGACTACCGCGGCATCCGGGTGCCGGTCGTCACCGCCATGCGCGAGGACTTCCGCAAGAACGGCTGCCACTACCGCGTGCTCAAGAACTCGCTGGTGAAGATCGCGGTCAAGGGCACCTCGATGGAGCCGCTCGCCGAGCTGATGGTCGGCACGACCGCCGTCATCTGGTCGAACGAGTCGCCGCAGGCGCCGGCCAAGGTCGCCCTCAAGTGGGCCAAGGACGAGCCCAAGTTCAAGATCATGGGCGGCTTCTTCGACGGCAAGAAGCTCGACGCCGCCGGCGTCGACCAGCTCTCGAAGATGCCCGGCAAGAACGAGATCCGGGCCAGCCTGCTCATGACGTTCCTCGCGGGCCCGACGGACTTCGTCCGCACGATCATCGCGGGACCGCAGAACTTCGTCTACGCGCTCGACGCCCGCAAGCGGCAGCTCGAGAGCGGCGGCGGCTCGTGAGCCGCTAGCTCGTAGTCACCATTTCGCTCGCCGCCCGCGCGGCAGCTCTCGCAACCAACCAAGGCACGCCGCGCACGCGCGGACACCATCACGAAGAGGCAAGGAACATGGCGCTCTCTCAGGAAGATGTCATCAACTATCTCAGCTCGCTCTCGGTCATGGACATCGTCGGTCTGACGAAGGCCCTCGAGGAGAAGTGGGGCGTCAAGGCGGCCCCGGTCGCCGTCGCCGGCGCCGCGGGCCCCGCCGCCGCCGCCGAGGCCCCCAAGGCCGAGGAGAAGACGGAGTTCACCGTCGTCCTCAAGAACAAGGGCGCCACGGCGATCAACGTCATCAAGGTCGTCCGCGAGATCACCGGCCTCGGCCTCAAGGACGCCAAGGACCTGGTCGACGGCGCCCCGAAGGACGTCAAGGCCGCCATCCCGAAGACCGAGGCCGAGGACATCGCCAAGAAGCTCAAGGACGCGGGCGCCGAGGTCGAGATCAAGTAACGCTGGTCCCGCTCTGCCCATCCTGCACAACACCTCGAAACCAGGGCGGTCTTCGGACCGTCCTGGTCGAGGTTCGTTCAGGGATCGCGTTGGCACGCTTGCTTGCATGGCGGGCTTGCACACGCTCGTGGATTGTGTGCTACAAGCCAGCGCGCAGACGCGTCGGCCTCGTCCGACGTCTCTGTGCAACTCGTTCGTGACTCGGCGACTCTCGCGCCCATTCTGCGTCCAGATGTGACGCTCGCTCCGGTCCGTTTCACCTCCTCGCGTCGCGCGACGAGGTGAACCGGCCGCGGGCGGTCTTTCTATTTTTCGGCTCTCTCGCCGCATCTCGGCTCCGACAACGTTCACCACCCGAGGGCAACCACGTCCATGGCGTCGGCTATCCAGACCAACTACCGGGCCCGCAAGAGCTTCGCGAAGCTCAAGCAGGTCATCGACATCCCCAACCTGATCGACATCCAGAAGCGGAGCTACGACAAGTTCCTGCAGATGGACGTGCCGCTCGATCGGCGGGAGGACATCGGGCTGCAGGGCGTGTTCAAGAGCGTGTTCCCGATCAAGGACTTCTCCGAGACCAGCTCGCTCGAGTTCGTCTCGTACAACCTCGAGAAGCCCAAGTACGACGTCGACGAGTGCCGCGCCCGCGGCATGACGTTCGCGGCGCCGATCAAGGTCGTGATCCGCCTCGTCGTGTGGGACGTGAACGAGGAGACCGGCGTCCAGTCGATCCGCGACGTCAAGGAGCAGGAGGTCTACTTCGGCGAGATCCCGCTCATGACCGAGAGCGGCACCTTCATCATCAACGGCACGGAGCGCGTCATCGTCTCGCAGCTCCACCGCTCGCCCGGCGTGTTCTTCGACCACGACAAGGGCAAGACCCACTCCTCGGGCAAGCTGCTCTACAGCGCCCGCGTGATCCCGTACCGCGGCTCGTGGCTCGACTTCGAGTTCGACCACAAGGACATCCTCTACGTCCGCATCGACCGCCGGCGGAAGCTGTACGCGACGGTGCTGCTGCGCGCGCTCGGCTACTCGACCGAGGAGCTGCTGAACTACTTCTACGACACGGAGATCATCCACCTCGAGGGCAAGGGCAAGTACAGCCGCGAGGTGAACTACGAGCTCCTGGTCGGGCAGCGCGCGACCCGCGACATCAAGCACCCGAAGACCAAGGAAGTCCTGGTCAAGAAGAACCGCAAGTTCACCAAGGGCGCGATCCGCAAGCTGCAGGAGTCGGACATCTCGACCCTGCCGATCGACCTCGACGAGCTGCAGGGCAAGGTCTCGGCCAAGGACGTCATCGACGAGAACACCGGCGAGGTCCTCCTCCAGTGCAACGAGGAGCTCGGCGAGGCCAAGCTCGACGAGCTGCGCGAGCGCGGGGTCGACAAGGTCGAGGTGCTCTTCATCGACAACCTCAACGTCGGCCCGTACCTCCGCAACACGCTGCTCGCCGACAAGCTGCAGGGCCCCGACGAGGCGATCATGGAGATCTACCGGCGCCTGCGCCCCGGTGATCCGCCGACGCTCGACACCGCCCAGAGCCTGTTCCGCAACCTGTTCTTCAACGCCGAGCGCTACGATCTGTCGCGGGTCGGCCGCCTCAAGCTGAACTACAAGTTCAAGATCGACGAGGCGATCGAGACCTCGGTCCTCACCAACCGGGACATCCTCGAGACCGTCCGCTACCTGATCGACCTGCGCAACGGCAAGGGCGTGATCGACGACATCGATCACCTCGGCAACCGCCGCGTGCGCGCGGTCGGCGAGCTGATGGAGAACCAGTACCGCATCGGTCTCGTCCGCATGGAGCGCGCCATCAAGGAGCGCATGTCCATGTCGCAGGAGATCGAGACGCTCATGCCGCACGACCTGATCAACGCCAAGCCGGTCTCGGCGGTGGTCAAGGAGTACTTCGGCAGCTCGCAGCTCTCGCAGTTCATGGACCAGACCAACCCGCTGTCGGAGGTGACGCACAAGCGCCGCCTGTCGGCCCTCGGGCCGGGCGGTCTGACCCGCGAGCGCGCGGGCTTCGAGGTCCGCGACGTCCACCCGACGCACTACGGCCGCATCTGCCCGATCGAGACGCCGGAAGGTCCGAACATCGGCCTCATCGCGTCCTTGTCGACGTTCGCCCGCGTCAACGAGTACGGCTTCATCGAGACGCCGTACCGCCAGGTCGAGGGCGGCAAGGTCGCCGACGACGTGCAGTTCTACTCGGCGTTGCAGGAGGAGGGGCAGATCATCACCCACGCCTCCGGCGACACCAAGAACGGCAAGCTGGTCGACGACTACGTCTCGTCGCGCAAGGGCTCGGACGTGATCATGTCCAAGCCCGAGGACGTGACGCTGATGGAGGTCTCGCCGAACCAGCTCGTGTCGGTGGCCGCGTCGCTCATCCCGTTCCTCGAGCACGACGACGCCAACCGCGCGCTCATGGGCTCGAACATGCAGCGGCAGGCGGTGCCGCTGGTCCGCACGACGGCGCCGCTCATCGGCACCGGCATGGAGGGCATCGTCGCCCGCGACTCCGGCGTGACCGTGGTCGCCAAGCGCGACGGCCTGGTCGACTTCGTCGACGGCTCGCGCATCGTCGTGCGCCCGAGCGCGGCGACCCACGACCCGCTGTCGGCCAAGCCGGACATCTACAACCTGGTCAAGTTCCAGCGCTCCAACCAGAACACCTGCATGAACCAGAAGCCGATCGTCCAGGTCGGCGACCGGGTCAAGAAGGGTGACGTCATCGGCGACGGGCCGGCGACCGACACCGGCGAGCTCGCGCTCGGCCAGAACGTGGTCGTCGCGTTCATGCCGTGGGGCGGCTACAACTTCGAGGACTCGATCCTCATCAACGAGAAGCTGGTCAAGAACGACGTCTTCACCTCGATCCACATCGAGGAGTTCGAGTGCGTCGCCCGTGACACCAAGCTGGGCAAGGAAGAGATCACCCGCGACATCCCGAACGTCGGCGAGGAGGCCCTGAAGGACCTCGACGACTCCGGCATCGTGCGCATCGGCGCCGAGGTGAAGTCGGGCGACATCCTGGTCGGCAAGATCACGCCGAAGGGCGAGACCCAGCTCTCGCCCGAGGAGAAGCTGCTGCGCGCGATCTTCGGCGAGAAGGCGGGCGACGTCCGCGACACCTCGCTGCGGGTCCCGCCGGGCGTCACCGGCGTGGTCATCGGCGCCCGCGTGTTCGCGCGCAAGGGCACCGAGAAGGACGAGCGCGCGGCCGCCATCGAGGAGGCCGAGACCGAGCAGCTCAACCGCAACAAGAAGGACGAGATCAAGATCATCTCGGAGGCCTACTACTCGCGGATGCGCGAGCTGCTGGTCGGCAAGACCACCGCCTCCAAGCTCGTCGACGACAAGGGCAAGCAGCTCCTGGCCAAGGGCGACAAGCTCGACCAGCCGAAGCTCGCCGAGGTGCCGACCAAGTACTGGTCGGAGATCCAGCTCGTCGAGGGCGACGGCAAGACCGAGGAGCAGCTCGAGAAGCTCGCGCGCATGCGCGAGGAGGACGTCTACGCGATCGAGACGCAGTACTCGGAGAAGATCGCGAAGCTGACCAAGGGCGACGAGCTGCCGCCGGGCGTCATCAAGCTGGTCAAGGTCTACCTGGCCATCAAGAGGAAGCTGTCGGTCGGCGACAAGATGGCCGGCCGCCACGGCAACAAGGGCGTCGTCTCCCGGCTCCTCCCCGAGGAGGACATGCCGTACCTCGAGGACGGCACCCCGGTCGACGTGGTGCTGAACCCGCTCGGCGTGCCGTCGCGCATGAACGTCGGCCAGATCCTGGAGGTCCACCTCGGGTGGGCCGCCAAGCAGCTCGGCCGGCAGATCGACGCGTATCTGCAGACGCAGTGGCAGGGCGACGTCCTGCGCGACAAGCTGAAGAAGCTGTTCCCCGGCGAGGCGGCCTTCATCGACAAGCTGAAGGACGACGACACCGGCCGCTTCGCGGCGAAGCTGCGCCAGGGCGTGCACTTCGCGACGCCGGTGTTCGACGGCGCCGAGGAGAGCGAGATCAAGGGCGCGCTCAAGATGGCGGGCCTGCCGGCCAGCGGCCAGGCGCGGCTCATCGACGGCAAGAGCGGCATCCCGTTCGAGCACCCGGTCACCGTCGGCGTCATGTACATGCTGAAGCTGCACCACCTCGTCGACGACAAGATCCACGCCCGGTCGATCGGCCCGTACTCGCTCGTCACCCAGCAGCCGCTGGGCGGCAAGGCGCAGTTCGGCGGCCAGCGGCTCGGCGAGATGGAGGTCTGGGCGATGGAGGCCTACGGCGCCGCGTACGCGCTGCAGGAGTTCCTCACCGTCAAGTCGGACGACGTGCTCGGCCGCACCCGCATGTACGAGTCGATCGTGAAGGGCGACCACGTGCTCGAGGCCGGCCTGCCGGAGTCGTTCAACGTGCTCCTGAAGGAGCTGCAGGCGCTCTGCCTCGATGTCGAGCTGATCGAGGACCCGACCCAGCCGCGCAAGACCGAGCAGGCCGGCGCGGGTGTGCCGGCCGGCCTGGCGGCGCTCGCCCGCGAGGTGGCCGACAAGGTGGGCGCCGGCGGCTGACCCGCGGCCCTGCCGGCCTCGCCCCCGGCCTGTCGTGACTCTCTCCTGACTGTCCGCTCCCCGCCGTCCAGCCTGCCTGCAAGGGCAGGTGGCCCGCCGGGGGGCTCCTGGTACGAAAGCCCCGAGGAAACCACGTGAAGGACATCTTCAACTTCTTCGAGAAGCCGAAGGATCCGCGCTCGTTCTCCGCGATCCGCATCATGCTCGCCTCGCCGGAGCGCATCCGCGAGTGGAGCCATGGCGAGGTCAAGAAGCCGGAGACCATCAACTACCGGACGTTCAAGCCGGAGAGGGATGGCCTGTTCTGCGCCAAGATCTTCGGCCCGGTGAAGGACTACGAGTGCAACTGCGGCAAGTACAAGCGCATGAAGCACCGCGGCGTGGTGTGCGAGAAGTGCGGCGTCGAGGTGATCCAGTCCAAGGTGCGCCGCGAGCGCATGGGCCACATCACGCTCGCCACGCCGGTCGCGCACATCTGGTTCCTGAAGTCGCTGCCGTCGCGCATCGGCAACCTCCTCGACATCCCGCTCAAGGACCTCGAGAAGGTGCTGTACTGCGAGAGCTACATCGTCATCGACCCGAAGCAGTCGGGCCTGCAGGCGCAGGAGCTGCTCACCGAGGAGCAGTACGGCAAGCGCCTCGACGAGCTCGGCTACGACGCGTTCGACGCCGGCATGGGCGCCGAGGCGATCCTCGAGCTGCTGAAGAAGATCGACATCCTGCAGATGGCCGAGGAGCTGCGCGGCGAGATGCGCCAGATCTCCAGCGAGGCCAAGCGGAAGAAGATCGCCAAGCGGCTCAAGGTCGTCGAGGCGTTCCGCGAGAGCGGCAACAAGCCGGACTGGATGATGCTGACCATCATCCCGGTCATCCCGCCCGACCTGCGCCCGCTGGTCCCGCTCGACGGCGGCCGGTTCGCGACGTCGGACCTGAACGACCTGTACCGCCGCGTCATCAACCGCAATAATCGCCTGAAGCGTCTACAGGAACTGAATGCGCCGGAGATCATCATCCGCAACGAGAAGCGGATGCTGCAGGAGGCGGTCGACGCGCTGTTCGACAACGGCCGCCGCGGCAAGACGATCACGGGGCCGAACAAGCGCCCGCTGAAGTCGCTGTCCGACATGCTGAAGGGCAAGCAGGGCCGGTTCCGCCAGAACCTGCTCGGCAAGCGCGTGGACTACTCGGGCCGCTCGGTCATCGTGATCGGCCCCGAGCTCAAGCTCCACCAGTGCGGCCTGCCCAAGAAGATGGCGCTCGAGCTGTTCACGCCCTTCATCTACAACAAGCTGGAGGAGCGCGGCCTCGTCACGACCATCAAGAGCGCCAAGAAGCTGGTCGAGAAGGAGCGCCCCGAGGTCTGGGACATCCTCGACGAGGTGATCAAGGAGCACCCGGTGCTGCTCAACCGCGCACCGACGCTCCACCGCCTCGGCATCCAGGCGTTCGAGCCGGTGCTCACCGAGGGCAAGGCGATCCAGCTCCACCCGCTGGTCTGCGCGGCGTTCAACGCCGACTTCGACGGCGACCAGATGGCGGTCCACGTGCCGCTGTCGATCGAGGCCCAGATGGAGGCCCGGGTGCTCATGATGAGCACCAACAACATCCTGTCGCCGGCCAACGGCAAGCCGATCATCGTCCCCTCGCAGGACATCGTGCTCGGCCTCTACCACATGACCCGCGAGCGGCCGTTCGCCAAGGGCGAGTACCGCGAGGACAAGAAGGGCCGCGCGACCCGCGGCGTGTTCTCCTCAGTGGACGAGGTCCGCATGGCCTACGACCACGGCGAGATCCACCTGCAGGCGGCGATCAAGGTGCGCCTCGAGGGCGTGAACGACGGCAAGGCGGTGCAGACCACCGTCGGCCGCGCGCTGCTCTCCGAGATCTGCCCGAAGGCGATCCCGTTCGAGGCCATCAACCGGGTGATGGGCAAGAAGCAGCTCGCCGAGCTGATCGACCTCGTCTATCGCGAGTGCGGCCAGAAGGCGACCGTGCTGCTCGCCGACGCGCTGCGCACGATGGGCTACACGATGTCGACCCTGGCCGGCATCTCGATCTCGATCGACGACATGGCGATCCCGCCGAGCAAGGAGAAGCTGCTCGACGCCGCCAAGAAGGAGGTCAACGAGATCGAGGAGCAGTACACCGAGGGCCTCATCACCGACGGCGAGCGCTACAACAAGGTGGTCGACATCTGGGCGAACGCCGCCGAGGCGATCTCCAAGGACATGATGCGCGACATCTCCACGGAGGACTTCAAGGACCCCGAGGGGAAGCTGCCCGACAAGAAGGCGCCCGCCTTCAACTCGATCTTCGTCATGGCCGACTCGGGCGCCCGTGGCTCGCAGCAGCAGATGCGTCAGCTCGCCGGCATGCGTGGCCTCATGGCCAAGCCGTCCGGCGAGATCATCGAGACGCCGATCACGACGAACTTCCGCGAGGGCCTGACGGTCCACCAGTACTTCATCTCGACCCACGGCGCCCGCAAGGGCCTGGCCGACACCGCGCTCAAGACGGCGAACTCGGGTTACCTGACCCGCCGGCTCGTCGACGTCTCGCAGGACAACATCGTCAGCGAGTTCGACTGCGGCACCCGGCAGGGCATGGAGATGATGGCCCTCATCGAGGGCGGCGAGATCATCGAGCGCCTCGGCGATCGCATCCTCGGCCGCGTCGCGATGGAGGACATCGTCGACCCGTACACCGGCGAGGTGCTGGTCCCGACCAACCACGAGATCACCGAGGATCACGTCAAGATCATCGAGAACTCGGGCATCGACCGGGTGAAGATCCGCTCGGTGCTGTCGTGCGAGACGCGGCGCGGCATCTGCTCCTTGTGCTACGGGCGCGACCTGGCCCGCGGCCAGATGGTCAACATCGGCGAGGCGGTCGGCGTGATCGCGGCGCAGTCGATCGGCGAGCCGGGTACCCAGCTCACGATGCGCACGTTCCACATCGGCGGCGTCGCCACCGGCCGCATGCAGCAGTCGTCGCTCGAGGCGCGCAACGACGGTACGGTCAAGCTCAACAACGTCCAGGTGGTCAAGAAGAAGGACCACTGGGTGGTGATGAACCGCCAGGGCGAGGTGGTGCTGACCGACGACCTCGGCCGCGAGCG
Source organism: Kofleriaceae bacterium (assembly GCA_035546475.1). Classification (GTDB taxonomy): domain Bacteria; phylum Myxococcota_A; class Polyangia; order Haliangiales; family Haliangiaceae; genus UBA2376. The sequence continues at coordinate 34,588 of DASZXE010000335.1, read as the reverse complement.
CGAGCGCTACGGCCTGCAGTACGGCGCCAAGCTGCTCGTCAAGGAGCACGACAAGGTCAAGGGCGGCCAGCTCCTCAGCGAGTGGGATCCGTACTCGCTGCCGATCGTCACCGAGGTCGCCGGCTACGCGACCTACGGCGACATCGTCGACGGCGTGACGATGCAGGAAACCCTCGACGAGCAGACGGCCCGCTCGCTCAAGACGATCATCGAGAGCAAGGACGCCGACAGCCGCCCGCGCATCGGCCTGCGCGGCGAGGACGGCGAGCCGGTCAAGATCCCCGGCTCGGACAACGAGGCGAAGTACTTCCTGCCGGTCGGCTCGAACATCCTCATCAACGACGGCGACTACCTCGAGGCCGGCGACGTCGTCGCCAAGATCCCGCGCGAGACCACGAAGACGAAGGACATCACCGGCGGTCTGCCGCGCGTCGCCGAGCTGTTCGAGGCGCGCAAGCCGAAGGACCACGCCGTCATCGCCGAGATCGACGGCATCGTGCACTTCGGCAAGGACACCAAGGGCAAGCGCAAGGTCATCCTGGTGCCCGAGGTCGGCGATCCGTCCGAGTACCTCATCCCGAAGGGCAAGCACCTGAGCGTCCGCGAGGGCGACCGGGTGCGCGCGGGCGAGGCGCTGATGGACGGCCCGGAGAACCCGCACGACATCCTGCGGGTGCTCGGCGAGCGCGCGCTCGCCAAGTACCTGGTCGACGAGATCCAGGAGGTCTACCGGCTCCAGGGCGTGCGCATCAACGACAAGCACATCGAGGTGATCGTCCGCCAGATGCTGCGCCGGGTGACGGTGAGCGACCCGGGCGACACCAACTTCCTCGTCGACGAGCAGGTCGAGAAGCACATCTTCGACGAGGAGAACGAGCGCGTGATCATGGCGGGCGGCCAGCCGGCCAAGGGCGACGCGCTCCTGCTCGGCATCACCAAGGCCTCGCTGTCGACGGAGTCGTTCATCTCGGCCTCGTCGTTCCAGGAGACGACCAAGGTGCTCACCGAGGCGTCGATCAACGGGCGCGTCGACTACCTGCGCGGCCTCAAGGAGAACGTCATCATGGGCCGGCTCATCCCGGCCGGCACCGGCCTCGGCGCCTACAAGCGGCTGACGGTCGATGTCGAGCGCGACGGCGACGAGGAGCCGGAGGCGCCGGAGCTGGTCGACGAGCTGCCGTCGTCGGCGCCCCCGGTGGCGGCGGCCGGCGCGCTCGAGTGACGGGCGGTTGACCGAGGCGCGGCCGCCCGAGGGCCGCGCGGACGGAAGCGGGCCTGCTCCCTCGCCGGGAGCGGGCCCGACCTGTTTTCGGCGCCTGCGGTGCGTCGCGGCGGGCACCGGCGCCCACGGCCGCCCTCGACAGCGTCAGGCCCCGGCGTTAGGGTGCGCCCATGGCCTCGTCGAGCAAGCGGCTCACCGCCGTCGCCACCACGCTGACCTTCGACAAGTTCTGGTCGTGGCTGGCGGGTCACGTCAACTGCATCGTGCGCGCCGGGACGCCCGAGGCCGCGCTGTTCGATCACGAGGAGTTCCACTGGACGCTGACGATGGAGGACGAGCGCACGTACGTCGTTCAGGTCGCGCGCGGCAAGGAGCTCGTCGGCGAGCTGGTGGTCTACCCGGCGGAGATCGCGTACGTGCAGACCGAGCCGGGCGAGCAGGAGGGCGAGTGGCTGTTCGAGTGCGTCGTCGAGGGCGAGAACGCGCGCGAGGTGGCCTACCACTTCCTCATGGCCCACGAGTACGAGGCCGAGCACCGGGCCACCGGCGCCGAGAAGTGGAAGCACTGACCAGGGCAGGTTGCGCGGGCCTGGCGACGCGCGCACCATCGTCAGATGCGACGCCGTCCCCGATGGCGTCTCGCGGCGCTCGTGAGCGTCGCGACCGCGGGGGCCTGCGCCCCGCATCCGCCGCCGGTCGACCCGCGCTCACCGTTCGAGATCGATGATCCGAGGGCGCAGCCCGGCTACGTCGCGCCGGTCGCGCCGGAGACGTCGTCGGTGGCGCGCCGCGTCGATGCCGCGGCGTCACCGGCCGCGCCGTGTACGACCCTCCGCCTCTTCCGCGTGCACGCCGTCGGCGCGGCGCACCGCCTCGACGGCAAGCTGGTCGAGGTCCTGGACCGCGAGGCCGCCGGTGACGCGGTGACGCTGGCGGCGGGGGACGTGCTCGTCGCCGGCGATGGCTGCGTGCTCGACCGGGGCATCCGGCTCCGGGGCGTCGGCGATCCATCCGCGGACGAGCTCGCCGGCGCGGCGCCGCTGACGCTCTGGGCGGCAGGCCGGACGCCGCCGAAGCCGCCGACGCACGTGGGGCTGGCGGTGAAGGTGTCGGCGCTCGGCGCCGGCGTCGACGTCGCGGTGCCGCTCGGCGGACGGGTGAACGTGCGCGGCGGGTTCAGCACGTTCTGGCTCGAAGACGGCTACGCCGACGAGGGGGTCCACTACCACGGCCGCCTGATGCTCCGCTCGGTGAGCGCCTCGCTCGACTGGTTCCCGTTCGGCGGCAACTGGCACCTCAGCCCCGGGGTCATGCTCTGCAACGGCAATCGCGCCTCGGGCGTGGCGAGCGTGCCCGCGGGCGAGGTCTTCCACCTCCACCACGCCGACCTGCTCAGCGCCGCTGCCGATCCGGTGTCGGCGACGGCGGTCGTCGAGTACGAGCGCATCGCGCCGGCGATCGTGATCGGCTGGGGTAACATCGTCCCGCGCGGCCGGCGTCGCTGGAGCATCCCCGTCGAGGTCGGCGTCGTCTACTCGCGCGCGCCGACGACGGCGATCTCGCTGCGCGGCACCGCGTGCGATCCCGACGGCCACCCGTGCCGCAACATCACCGGTGACGACCTGGTGGACTCCCAGGTCGAGCTCGAGGAGGAGGAGATCGACGCCAAGCTCGCCCGGTACCGCGTCCTCCCGATCGTCTCCATCGGCTTCGGCTACAAGTTCTGACCGGCACCCGACCGCGGCGCGGCGGAGTAGGGTGGGACGTGGCCATGATCCGCGCGCCGGTCAGGTCGAAGGCGATCGCCGTGGTCGGGTTCGACGCGGACACGAACGTGCTGGAGGTCGTCTTGAAGGAGGGCGGCACCTACCGGTACTTCGGCGTGCCGCGGTCGGTCGCCCAGGCGATGCTGGAGGCCCCCTCGATCGGCGCGTTCGTCGCCACCGAGGTCGTCCCCCGCTTCCGCGGGCACAAGATCCGCTGACGGGCGCCGAGGGGCTTGACAGGGGAGGGTGGGTCTGTAGACTCTCGCGCCTCGCCGACGGGACTCGTCCGTCGGGTCAACGCTCGGAGCACCCTGGTTCATGCCGACGATCAATCAGCTGGTTCGACACGGCCGCGAGCTGGTCAAGACCAAGACCGCCTCGCCCGCCCTCAAGTCCTGCCCCCAGAAGCGCGGGGTCTGCACCCGCGTCTACACGACCACGCCGAAGAAGCCCAACTCGGCCCTCCGCAAGGTCGCCCGTGTGCGGCTCTCGAACGGCATGGAGGTCACCTCGTACATCCCCGGCGAGGGCCACAACCTCCAGGAGCACTCGGTGGTCCTCATCCGCGGCGGCCGCGTCAAGGACCTCCCTGGCGTGCGCTACCACATCATCCGCGGCACCCTCGACACCACCGGCGTGTCGTCGCGCAAGCAGGGCCGCTCGAAGTACGGCGCCAAGCGCCCCAAGTGATCTGAGAGACCGAGGAAGCCATGCCCCGCAAAGGTGAAGTCCCCAAGCGCCGCGTCCTGCCGGACCCCAAGTTCACGGACGCGCCGCCCGATGTCCGCCGACGCATCACGAAGTTCATCAACGTGGTGATGAGCGACGGCAAGAAGGCGACCGCGGAGAAGATCGTCTACAACGCGCTCGACCTGGTCGCCGAGCGGGCGAAGGACGATCCGCTGAAGGTGTGGGACCGCGCGCTCGGCAACGTGCGCCCCAAGGTCGAGGTCAAGAGCCGCCGCGTCGGTGGCTCGACGTACCAGGTGCCGGTCGATGTCCGCCCGGACCGCTCGCTCGCGCTCGGCATGCGGTGGCTCATCGAGTACGCCCGCGGCCGCAACGAGAAGACGATGATCGACCGCCTCGCCAACGAGATCGTCGACGCCGCGCAGAACCGCGGCAACGCGGTCAAGAAGCGCGAGGACGTGCACAAGATGGCGGACGCCAACAAGGCGTTCGCGCACTATCGTTGGTAGCGGAACCGCTCCCAGGGCGTTGGTAGCGGAACCGCTCCCAGGGCGTTGGTAGCGGAAACGCTCCCAGGGCGTTGGTAGCGGAAACGCTCCCAGGGCGCTGGTAGCGGAACCGCTCCCAGGGCGTTGGTAGCGGAACCGCTACCAGGGCGCTGGTAGCGGAAACGCTCCCAGGGCGCCGGTAGCTCCCAGTTCGTAGCTCGTAGCGTCACCTCTGTCGTTCAGGAGGCGAGGACCGAAGGAAGAGACAGCTCCACGGGGGTCGGGAAGGCGATGCCGTTGCACGGCGTCGAACCACCCGGCTTTTCACAGTCCCCGGCTGGACCGGAATCGATCCAGCCGGTGGGGACCGCCGCCGTCGCGCCCGCGTGACGTGCCCCGGTCCGGCGCAGGCGACCCGCCGCGCGACACCGTCTTCCTCGGCCCCCGCCGCTCCCTCCGCCACCGGACCTCGACATGACGTGACCACCGCGGCCAGCCCGCAGGACGATCCGATCGCGCGGACGCGCAACATCGGGATCGTCGCCCACGTCGACGCCGGCAAGACGACGACGACGGAGCGGATCCTGTTCTACGCGGGCGTCATCTCGCGGCTCGGCGAGGTCGACGACGGGGCGGCGTTCACCGACTGGATGGAGCAGGAGCAGGAGCGGGGGATCAGCATCACCGCCGCGTCGACCACGTTCTCGTGGGACGGCCACCAGGTGAACCTGATCGACACGCCGGGGCACGTCGACTTCACGATGGAGGTCGAGCGCAGCCTGCGCGTGCTCGACGGTGCGATCGCCGTCGTCTCGGCGCTCGAGGGCGTGCAGCCGCAGACCGAGACGGTCTGGCGCCAGGCCGATCGCTACCGGGTGCCGCGGCTCGTCTTCGTCAACAAGTGCGACCGCGAGGGCGCCGACCCCGCCGCCGCCGTCGCCGGCATGCGCGACCGGCTCGGCGCGCGGCCGGTCATCGTGCAGTTGCCGATCGGCGCCGGCGAGGCGTTCGCGGGCGTCATCGACCTCGTCACGATGAAGGCGCGCGTGTGGGACGACGCGAGCCTCGGTGTCCGGTTTTCGGACGGTCCGCCGCCCGCCGAGCTCGCCGCCGAGGCGGCCGCCGCGCGCGACGCGATGATCGACGCGCTCGCCGACGCCGACGAGGCGTTCTTCACCGCCTACGCCGGCGGCGCGCCGGACGCGACGTCGCCCGCCGCGATCCGCGCCGCGCTCCGCCGCGCGACGCTCGCCGGCGCCGCGGTGCCGGTGCTGTTCGGCGCCGCCTTCCGCAACCAGGGCGTCCACAACCTGCTCGACGCGGTGGTCGCCTACCTGCCGGCGCCGTCCGATCTGCCGGCGGTCACCGGCGTCGAGCCGCGCACCGGCGCGCCGCTCACCCGCACCGCGTCCGCCGACGCGCCGCTCGCCGCCCTCGCCTTCAAGGTCGCGACCGACGAGGGCGGCCGCGGCCAGCTCACCTACGTCCGCGTCTACGCCGGCCGGCTCGCCGCCGGCGACACCGTGCTCGACGCGACCAAGCAGCAGCCGGTCACCATCGGCCGCCTGGTCCGCATGCACGCGAACCACCGCGAGGAGATCGACGAGCTGGTGGCCGGCGCGATCGGCGCGCTCTACACGCCGAGCACCGGGCCGCGCCGCCGCCACGTCGTCACCACCGGCGACACGCTGTGCGCGCCGCACGCGCCGATCCTGCTCGACGCGATGCTGGTCCCGCAGCCGGTGATCACGGTCGCGATCGAGCCGGAGACGGCCGACGATCTCGCCCGCCTGCAGGCCGCGCTCGACGCGCTCGCCGTCGAGGATCCGTCGTTCCGCGTCGACGTCGACGTCGAGACCGGCGCGACCACGATCGCCGGCATGGGCGAGCTGCACCTCGAGATCCTCGTCGACCGCCTGCGCCGCGAGTTCAAGGTCGGCGCCCGCGTCGGCCGCATGCAGGTCGCCTATCGCGAGACGGTCACCCAGCGCGCGCAGGCCGAGCACCGCCATCTGCGCCCGCCGCCGTCGCCGCCGTTCTTCGGCCACGTCGTCCTCGACGTCGAGCCGGCCGGGCGAGGCCTCGGCTTCCGCTTCGAGAACCGCGCCGCCGAGGAGCTGGTCCCGCACCAGTACGTGCCGGCGGTGGAGGAGGGCGTCACCGAGGCGGTCGGCGCCGGCGTGCTGGCCGGCTTCCCGATGACGGACCTCACCGTCGCCCTGGTCGGCGGCAGCTTCCACGCCGTCGACTCGCACCCGCGCGGCTACAAGCTGGCCGGCACCCGCGCCTTCCGCGACGCCGCGCTCGCCGCCGCGCCGACCGTGCTCGAGCCGGTCATGGAGCTCGAGGTCCGCACTCCCGACGAGCACACCGGCGACGTGCTCGGCGACCTGCTGTCCCGCCGGGCGCGGGTCGGCGCCATGGAGGCGCGGCCCGGCCTGCAGGTGATCACCGCCGCGGTGCCGCTCGCGGAGATGTTCGGCTACGCGACCGCGCTGCGCTCGAGCTCGCGCGGCCGCGCGACCTACGCCATGCAGTTCAAGCAGTACGCGGAGGCGCCGCAGGCGATCCGCGACCGGCTCGCCCGGCGCTCGCCGGCGGGGATGGGAGCGTGAGGTTGACGGCGCCCTCGACGAGCCCACGGCGTGATTTCAGCGACTTGCGCGTCGCCGCGGGAGGCCTCCGTCCCGCCCTCGATCGGCCGTTCGATCCCGAGGACAAGCCGGCGAAAGAAGCTGCAGTTCGATCTTCCAAAACGAATCGATCTGAGTACACTGCGCGACTCTTCGAGCCCCCCTCGACGAACTCAGGACCCAGCTCATGACCACGACCCCGCGGATCCGTATCCGGCTCAAGGCCTACGATCACAAGCTGCTCGACCAGTCGGCCGGCGAGATCGTCGAGACCGCCAAGCGCACCGGCGCCAAGGTCGCGGGACCCATCCCGCTGCCGACCAAGATCAACAAGTACTGCGTGCTGCGCTCGCCGCACACCGACAAGAAGTCGCGCGAGCAGTTCGAGATCCGCACCCACAAGCGGCTCCTCGACATCCTCGAGCCCACGCAGCAGACCCTCGACGCGCTCATGAAGCTCGACCTGTCGGCCGGCGTCGACGTCGAGATCAAGACCTGAGTCCAAGGACGCGTGCCATGAAGCTAGACGTCAAGAACACCGCCGGCCAGTCGGTCGGGCAGATCGAGCTGGCCGACGAGGTCTTCGCCGCCGAGGTCCACGAGCACCTCCTGTGGGAGGTCGTGAAGTGGCAGCTCGCCAAGCGCCGCGCCGGCAACGCGTCGACCAAGCGCATCGGCGAGGTCCGCGGCTCGAGCATCAAGGCGTGGAAGCAGAAGGGCACCGGCCGCGCCCGCCAGGGCTCGCACAAGGCGCCCCACTGGGTCGGCGGCGGCTCGGTCTTCGGCCCGAAGCCCCGCAGCTACGAGTACACGATGCCCCGCAAGGCGAAGAAGGCCGCGCTGCGCGCCGCCCTCTCGCTGCGCGCCGGCGAGCAGAAGCTCATCGTCCTCGACAAGTTCGACTCGGACGGCAAGACCAAGGGCGTCGCGACCGCGCTCAAGAACCTCGGCGTCGCCCAGCCGGCGTCGAAGGTGCTGATCGTCGACGCGAAGGACAACGCGCTGCTCGCCCGCGGCTCGAAGAACCTCGCGGCGTCGAAGTGGATCGCGCCCGAGGGCCTGAACGTCTACGACATCCTCCGCCACGAGACCGTGGTGATCACCCAGGCCTCGATCAAGTCGGTCGAGGCGTCCCTGACCGCAGCCTCGGCCGCAGCTCCGGCTGCAGCTTCGGCCGCAGCCGCGGAGTGAGCCGAGCCATGCGCGCACCGCAAGCCGTCATCAAGCGTCCGCTCCTGTCCGAGAAGACCGCCCGCCTGCGCGAGACCGGCGGCGGCGTCGAGCGCCCCGCCGAGGGCGAGGACGTCGCCCAGCAGGTCGTCTTCGAGGTGGCGAAGGACGCCAACAAGATCGAGATCCGCAACGCCGTCGAGGCGCTGTTCAAGGTCCACGTCACCGGCGTCCGCACGCTGGTCGCCCGCGGCAAGATCAAGCGGGTGGGTCGCTTCTCCGGCCGCCGTCCGGCCTGGAAGAAGGCGATCGTGACGCTCAAGGCCGGCGACCAGATCGCGTTCTTCGAGGGAGTCTGAGCCAATGGCGATCATCAAGTACAAGCCGACCTCGCCGGGTCGCCGTGGCATGTCCACGCAGGACTTCGGCCAGATCACCAAGAAGAAGCCCGAGAAGAGCCTCCTCGAGCACAAGACCGAGACCGCCGGCCGCAACAACCACGGCCGCGTCACGTCGCGGTTCCGCGGCGGCGGCCACAAGCAGCGCTACCGCAAGGTCGACTTCAAGCGCAACAAGACCGGCGTGCCGGCCAAGGTCCTGGGCATCGAGTACGACCCGAACCGGTCGGCCCGCCTCGCGCTCATCCAGTACGCCGACGGCGTCAAGGCCTACATCCTCGCGCCGCAGCGGCTCGAGGTCGGCGACGAGGTGATCAGCGCGAACTCGGCCGACATCAAGCCGGGCAACGCGCTGCCGCTCCGCCACATCCCGATCGGCACCGAGGTCCACGCGGTGGAGCTCAAGATCGGCGGCGGCGCGCAGCTCGGCCGCTCGGCCGGCACCAAGGTGGTGCTGATGGCGAAGGAGGGCGAGCAGGCCACCCTCCGCCTGCCGTCGGGCGAGATGCGCTACGTCCACATCGACTGCCGCGCCACCGTCGGGCAGATCGCCAACTCCGAGCACGCGAACATCGAGTGGGGCAAGGCCGGCCGCAAGCGCTGGCTCGGCCAGCGTCCGCACAACCGCGGCGTCTCGATGAACCCGGTCGATCACCCGATGGGCGGCGGCGAGGGCCGCAGCTCCGGTGGCCGCCACCCGTGCACCCCGTGGGGCCAGCCGACCAAGGGCTACAAGACTCGCCACAACAAGCGGACCGACAAGAACATCGTCCGTCGCCGGAGCAAGTGAGCCATGCCGCGCAGCGTGAAGAAGGGCCCCTACATCGAGCCCTACCTGACCAAGAAGATCCAGGCCGCCCAGAAGGAGTCGAACCCGAACAAGCGGGTGATCAAGACCTGGTCGCGGCGCTCGACGATCACGCCCGAGATGGTCGCGCTCACCTTCGCGGTCCACAACGGCAAGAAGTTCATCCCGGTGTTCGTCACCGAGAACATGGTCGGCCACAAGCTCGGTGAGTTCGCGCCCACGCGCACGTTCACCGGCCACGGCGGCGACAAGAAGCGCTAGGCAGGACGGCACTCCCATGGAAGCCAGAGCTCTCATTCGCGGCATCACGATGTCGCCCCGCAAGATGCGCGTCGTCGCCAACCTGGTCCGCGGCGAGCGCGTGGAGGCCGCGGTCGGCCTCCTCGAGCACATGCCGAAGAAGGCCGGCCGCCTGATCGCGAAGGCGATCAAGAGCGCCGCCGCCAACGCCGAGGAGCGCTCGGGCGGCGACGTCTCGGTGGAGGACCTCAAGATCTCCACGATCACCGTCGACGGCGGGCCGATCGTCAAGCGCTGGATGCCGCGGTCGATGGGCCGCGCCAACCGGATCCAGCACCGCACCAGCCACCTCACCGTCGTCGTCTCGGACGAGTAGGACCAAGCACCATGGGTCAGAAGACGCATCCGACCGGCTTCCGCCTCGGCATCATCAAGACCTGGTCGTCGCGCTGGTACGAGGAGAAGAACTACTCCAAGTGGCTGCACGAGGATCTGAAGCTCAAGAGCTTCATCAAGAAGAAGCTCAACTTCGCCGGCATCTCGTACATCGAGATCGAGCGCGCGGCGAACAAGTGCAAGATCAACATCCACACCGCGCGCCCCGGCATCGTGATCGGCAAGCGCGGCGCCGGCGTCGAGACCCTCAAGAAGGAGGTCCAGGCGCTGACGGAGAACGAGGTCTTCCTCAACATCGTCGAGGTCCGCAAGGCGGAGACCAACGCGCAGCTCGTGGCCGAGAACATCGCCACCCAGCTCGAGCGCCGCATCGCCTTCCGCCGCGCGATGAAGAAGGCGGTCCAGACCGCCATGAAGTTCGGCTCGAAGGGCATCAAGGTCGCGTCGGCGGGCCGCCTCGGCGGCGCCGAGATGTCGCGCCGTGAGTGGTACCGCGAGGGCCGCGTGCCCCTGCACACGCTGCGCGCCGACATCGAGTACGGCATCACCGAGGCCCACACCACGTACGGCTCCATCGGCGTGAAGTGCTGGATGTTCCACGGCGAGGTGCTGCCCGCCCGCAAGGCCGGCGCGCACACGCCGTCGGGCCAGCCCGCCCGCTAGTCGGCTCTCCTTCTCGGCACGCCCAGGAAATTCGCCATGAGCATGCTCTCCCCCAAGCGCACGAAGTTCCGCAAGTTCCACAAGGGACACACCGCCGGCCTGGCCAAGGGCGGCGACCAGGTCTCCTTCGGAGACTTCGGCCTGCAGATCCTCGAGCCCGGCTGGCTCACGTCCCGCCAGATCGAGGCGGCCCGCGTCGCCATCAGCCGCGCCGTCAAGAAGGCCGGCAAGATCTACGTCCGCGTCTTCCCCGACAAGTCGGTCACCAAGAAGCCGGCCGAGACCCGCATGGGTACCGGCAAGGGCGGCGTCGAGGGCTGGGTCGCGGTCGTCCGCCCCGGCCGCGTGATCTTCGAGGTCGAGGGCGTCGACGAGGCCACCGCCCGCCAGGCGTTCACCCGCGCGCACCACAAGCTGCCGCTCAAGACCCACCTCATCTCCCGGGAGGGCGCGCTGTGAGCAAGTCCGCCGACAGCCTCGACAAGCTTCGCGATCTGCCCGCCGACGAGCTGCGCAACGCCCTGGCGCGCGTCCGCGACGAGGTGTTCCGCCTCGAGCTCGGCCGCCACACGAACCAGGTGACGTCGTCGGCCGAGATCACGAGCAAGCGCCGCGAGGTGAGCCGCATCCTCACCATCCTCCGTGCCCGCGAGCTCGACCTCGAGACCCAGGGCAAGAAGTCGAAGTCCGCCCGCTCGGCGGAGTAGCAGGAGATCACGCCCGTGAGCGCGACCGAAGCGACCAACGACACCAGCGACAACCGCGGCACCCGCCGCACGATCACCGGCACCGTCACCTCGAACGCCATGGACAAGACCGTGGTCGTGAGCGTGGTGCGCCGCATCCGCGACCGCCGCTTCCACAAGTTCGTGACCCGCCGCGTGAAGTACAAGGCGCACGACGAGCACAACGGCTGCAGCGTCGGCGACGTCGTCGAGATCATGGAGTCTCGCCCGATGTCGAAGACCAAGCGCTGGCGGGTGTTCCGCACCGTCAGCAAGGCCGAGCAGATCCAGGTGAAGGAGAACCTGCCGTGATCCAGCAGACCAGCGTCCTCGACGTCGCCGACAACAGCGGCGCCAAGAAGGTCTACTGCATCAAGGTGCTGGGCGGCACCCGCCGGCGCTACGCGTCGATCGGTGACGTCATCATCGTCTCGGTGCGCGAGGCCATCCCGAACAGCAAGGTCAAGAAGGGCGAGGTCGCCCGCGCCGTCATCGTCCGGACGTCGAAGGAGCTGCCCCGCCCCGACGGCAGCTTCATCCGGTTCGACGGCAACTCGGCCGTGCTGATCAACAAGGAGAACGAGCCGATCGGCACCCGCATCTTCGGGCCGGTCGCTCGCGAGCTGCGCGCCAAGCGCTTCATGAAGATCATCTCGCTGGCACCGGAGGTGCTGTGATGGCGCACGTACGCCGTGGCGACCTCGTCGTCGTCACCAAGGGCAAGGACAAGGGCAAGCGCGGCAAGGTCCTGCGCGTCGTCTCGACGAAGTCGGGCGAGCGCGTGATCGTCGAGAAGGTCAACCTCGTCAAGCGCCACACCAAGGCCAACCAGAAGAACCCCCAGGGCGGCATCCTCGAGAAGGAGGGCACGATCGCGATCGCGAACGTCGCCCTCTGGGACGAGAAGCTCGGCAAGGCCACTCGCACCCGCTGGGTCGAGGAGGGCGGCACGAAGGTCCGCGTGGGCGTGAAGAGCGGCACCCGCTTCGAGGCTGCCGGCCTCTGAGCCGACGCCCGATCCATCGATCGTTCAATCGGAAACCCGCCGCTGACGCGTCGGGAGCCCCGATCAACCACTAGCAGAGAAGCACCATGGCGACGAAGGAAGACAACCAGGCCGACAAGCCGGCCAAGCCGGCGAAGCCGGCCAAGGCCGAGGGCGGCGACGCCGGCGGCGGCGGCGAGAAGAAGGCCGCGGCCAAGGCCGCCGGCGCGGGCAAGGGCGGAAAGAAGGGCGCGGCTCCGACCGGCCCGGCTCCGACCTACAAGCGCACCGGCCCGCCGCGCCTGAAGCAGCAGTACCAGGCGACGGTCCGCGAGCAGCTCACCAAGGAGTTCAGCTACGGCTCCGCGATGGAGGTGCCGCGCGTCGTCAAGATCTCGCTGAACATGGGGCTCGGCCGCGCCGCCCACGACAGCAAGATCATCGAGAACGCCGTCGAGGAGCTGAAGCTGATCGCCGGCCAGGCGCCGGTGGTCACCAAGGCGAAGAAGGACATCGCCAACTACAAGCTCCGCAAGGGCCACAAGATCGGCGTCGCGGTCACCCTGCGCGGCGACCGCATGTGGGAGTTCCTCGATCGCCTGGTCAACATCGCGCTGCCCCGCGTCCGCGACTTCCGCGGCGTGTCGAGCCGCGGCTTCGACGGCCGCGGCAACTTCACCATGGGCGTGCGCGAGCAGATCATCTTCCCCGAGATCGAGTACGACAAGATCGACTCGATCAAGGGCCTCAACATCTCCGTCGTCACCACCGCCAAGACGGACAACGAGGGCCGCGCGCTGCTCGGCTACCTCGGCATGCCGTTCCGTCAGGCGTCGCCCGCGCAAGGAGCGGCCGCATGAGCAAGCTCGTCGATCGCCTGCCCAAGACCCCCAAGTTCAAGGTCCGCGCCCACAACCGCTGCAAGCGGTGCGGCCGGTCGCGCGCGTTCCTGCGCAAGTTCGAGATGTGCCGGTGCTGCTTCCGCGAGCTCGCGCTGCGTGGCGAGATCCCGGGCGTCATCAAGTCGAGCTGGTAACACCGTCCAAGGACATTCGCCGTGTCGATGACCGACCCCATCGCTGATCTGCTCGCTCGCCTGCGCAACGGCATCCGTGCCCGCAAGCGCGAGGTGGCTTGCCCGAAGTCGAACCTCAAGCTGCGCATCGCCGAGATCCTCAAGGAAGAGGGCTTCGTCGACAGCGTGATCGCGGCCGAGGACGAGTACTCGGGCACCATCACCGTCACGCTGCGCTACGACGGCCGCACCGGCAACGCGATCACCGGACTCCGCCGGGTGTCGCGGCCCGGCCAGCGCGCGTACGTGCCCGCCAAGGGCGTGCCGCGCGTGCGCAACGGCCTCGGTATCTCCATCATCTCCACGTCGCAGGGCGTGATGACCGACCGCGAGGCGCGCAAGCGCGGCGTGGGCGGCGAAGTCCTCTGCGAGGTCTGGTGACACCATGTCCCGCATCGGCAAGCGCAACGTCGAAGTTCCCAAGGGTGTGACCGTCCAGATCACGCCCGACCTCATCACGGCGAAGGGCCCGAAGGGCTCGCTGTCGCTCAAGCGGCACGACGCGATCGAGGTGAAGCAGGAGAACGGCCAGCTCGTCTTCATCCGCCAGGGCGAGGACAAGCCGGCGCGCGCGGCCCACGGGCTCATGCGCGCGCTCACGTCGAACCTCGTCAAGGGCGTGTCGACCGGCTTCGAGCGCCAGCTCGAGATCAACGGCGTCGGCTACCGCGCCGAGGTCAAGGGCGCCTCGCTCGTGCTCACGCTCGGCTACTCGCACCCGATCGAGTACAAGCTGCCCGAGGGCGTGAGCGCGAAGGTCGACAAGAACCTGCTCATCCTCTCGGCCATGGACAAGCAGCTCCTCGGCGCCGCGGCGGCCAAGATCCGCAGCTTCCGCGCCCCCGAGCCGTACAAGGGCAAGGGCGTGAAGTACGTCGAGGAGAAGATCCAGCGCAAGGCGGGCAAGGCCGCCGGCAAGGGCAAGTAGGAGACCGCCATGGCTGGCTACGAGAAGATCGTCAACCCCCGCGAGCGCAAGCGGCAGGCCCGCAAGGTCCACATCCGCAAGCGCATCTCCGGCACGGCCGAGCGGCCGCGCCTGTCGGTGTTCCGCTCGTCGAAGCACATCTACGCCCAGGCCATCGACGACACCACCGGCGCCGTGCTGGCGGCGGCGTCGGACCTCGAGGCCGCCCTCAAGGGCGATGTCGAGGGCAAGAACAAGAAGGATGTCGCCCGCGTCGTCGGCAAGGCGATCGCCGCGAAGCTGCTCGCCAAGCAGGTCGCGACGGTCGTCTTCGACCGCAACGGCTACCTCTACCACGGCCGGGTCGCCCAGGTCGCCGACGGCGCCCGCGAGGGCGGGCTCCAGTTCTAACGGCTCCCGACGGACCCGACGGAAGAGACGGAAGCACATCGATATGTCCATCAATCAGGAAGAAGTCGGCGAGCTCGTCGACAAGGTCGTCTACATCAACCGCGTCGCGAAGGTCGTGAAGGGCGGCCGGCGGTTCTCGTTCTCGGCGCTGGTCGTCGTCGGCGACAAGAACGGCCACGTCGGCGCGGGGCTCGGCAAGGCGAACGAGGTGCCGGAGGCGATCCGCAAGGGCACCGACCGCGCCAAGCGCAACCTGTTCCGCATCCCGCTGGTGCACGGGACGATCCCGCACGACATCATGGGGGAGTTCGGCGCCGCCTCGGTGCTGCTCCGTCCGGCCTCGCACGGTACCGGCGTCATCGCCGGCGGCGGCGTGCGCCCGGTGCTCGAGGTCGCGGGCGTGCGCGACATCCTCACCAAGTCGTTCGGCACGTCGAACCCGCACAACGTCATCCACGCGGTCGTCGCGGCGCTCAAGGCGCTGCGCTCGGCCGAGCAGGTGGCGCGCGTGCGCGGCAAGAACGTCGGCGAGGTGGTGTCCCCCGCTCGTGCGGTTCGCGCGGCCGGCAGCACGCCGGCGGCGGCGGGCTGAGCCGGTTCCCGGCTTCACGGAGTCAGTCATGGCCATCAAGCTCAAGGTCACCCAGATCCGCAGCGGCATCGGCCGCCCCGAGACGCAGCGCCAGACCCTCAAGGGCCTCGGCCTCGGCAAGCCGCACGCGACGAAGGTCCTCGAGGACACGCCGTCGATCCGCGGCATGATCCGCAAGGTCTCGCACCTGGTCACCGTCGACCCGGTCGAGTGACCGGCCCGCGCCGGCCCTCGATCACCTCACCGTTTCGGTAGTTGCCGGCCGCCGTTCATGCCTGATACTCACGGGCGGACACCGGCGGCCTCGGAAAGCAGAATCGCGATGGGCACCACCCTCCACTCGCTCTCGCCCAACAAGGGCTCGACGAAGACCAAGAAGCGGCTCGGCCGCGGCCGCGGCTCGGGCACCGGCAAGACGTCCGGCAAGGGCGTCAAGGGCCAGAAGGCCCGCCCCGGTCACCACGGCGCCCGCATCGGCTTCGAGGGCGGCCAGATGCCGATGAAGATGCGCATCGCCAAGCGCGGCTTCAAGAACCCGTTCCGCGTCGAGGCGTACCCGATCAACCTGCGCACGCTCGAGGACCTCTTCGAGACCGGCGCCACCGTCGACGTCGACGCGCTCCGCGCTCGCGGCCTGGTGCCCAAGAAGGCGGAGGCCATCAAGATCCTCGCCGAGGGCGACCTGACCAAGAAGCTGACGGTCAAGGCGCACCGCTTCTCGGCGGCGGCGAAGGACAAGATCGAGAAGGCCGGCGGCTCCGCGGTCCCGCTCGAGGCGGCCGCGGCGGCGTAGCGTCCCGAACCCTTCGCCCCTCCGGCGCCTCCCTCGGCAGGCTGGTTCAACTTGGCCAACAGCATCCAGAACATCGGGAAGATCCCCGAGCTCCGCAAGCGGATCCTGTTCACGCTGGCGATGCTCGCGGTCTACCGGATCGGCGTGTTCGTCACCGTGCCGGGCGTCAACCGCGCGGAGATGGCGAACGTCGTCACCAAGGGCGGCAAGGGCTCCTTCCTGGGCATGCTCAACATGTTCTCGGGTGGCGCCCTGCAGAAGCTGTCGATCTTCGCGCTGGGCATCATGCCCTACGTCTCCGCGTCGATCGTCATCCAGCTCCTGACCGTCGTCGTCCCCAAGCTCGACCAGCTCAACAAGGAAGGCGAGCAGGGGCGGCGGCGCATCAACCAGATCACCCGGTACGGCACGCTGCTGCTCGCGGCCATCCAGGGCTTCTTCATCGCGCAGTTCCTCGAGAGCCTCACCGGCCGCGGCTCGGCGGTCGTCACCGACCCGGGCTGGGGCTTCCGGATCATGACCATCCTCTCGGTCACGACCGGCACCGTCTTCATCATGTGGCTCGGCGAGCAGATCACCGACCGCGGCATCGGCAACGGCTCGTCGATGATCATCTTCGCCGGCATCGTCGCCGGCATGCCCGACGCGCTGACGCAGTACCTGGCCGGGGGCGCCGGCCGCGCGGGCCCGGGTGGCGGCGGCGGCATCGGCTTCGACAGCATCATCCTGCTGCTCCTCGTGCTGGGGACGATCGCGGCGATCTGCTACTTCGAGCGCGCGCACCGCAAGATCCCGATCCAGTACGCGAAGCGGCAGGTCGGCCGGAAGATGTACCAGGGCGCGCAGTCGCACCTGCCGCTCAAGATCAACGTCTCGGGCGTCATCCCGCCGATCTTCGCCTCGTCGCTGCTGATGTTCCCGCAGCAGATCGCCGGCATGTCGGGCTCGCCGCTCCTGGCCGACATGGCGTCGGCGCTGCACCCGGCCGACTGGCGCTACAACGTCCTCTACACGATCCTCATCATCTTCTTCGCGTACTTCTACACGGCCATCCAGTTCAACCCGGTCGAGGTCGCGGACAACCTGAAGAAGGGCGGCGGCTTCATCCCGGGCATCCGTCCCGGCAAGCAGACCGCGCAGTACATCGAGAAGGTGCTGACCCGCATCACCTTCGCGGGCGCGCTCTACCTGTCGGTGGTCTGCATGATCCCGGCCTTGCTCGCCAAGTACATGGACGTGCCGTTCGCGTTCGGCGGCACCGGCCTGCTGATCGTCGTCGGCGTCGCGCTCGACACGGTCCAGCAGATCGAGAGCCACCTCATCACCCGGAACTACGAGGGCTTCACCGGCCCGAAGGGCCCGCGCATCCGCGGACGGGCCGCCCCCGCCGTGAGCCGCGGGCGCTGACCGGCGCCCCTCCGCCGCGCGCCGCTCCGGTGTGGAAGCCGGGCGGCGCGTTGCCGTTTCCGACGAGCGTCCCCGACCGAGCCACCGTGCGCATCATCTACAAGAGCCTCGACGAGATCCGACTCATGCGCGAGTCCGGCCTCGTCGTGGCCGCGATCCTCGACGAGGTCTGCGCCGCGGCGGTGCCGGGCGTGTCGACGTTCGAGCTCGATCGCATCGCGCGCGCGGCGATCAAGCGCGAGGGCGTGGTGTCGGCGTTCCTCGGCTACGCGCGGCCGCCGTACCCGGCGGTGACCTGCATCTCCGTCAACGAGGAGATCGTCCACGGCATCCCGCGCAAGGACAAGATCCTCCAGGCCGGCGACCTGGTCGGCATCGACTTCGGATCGTTCAAGCACGGGCTGTGCGCCGACTCGGCGCGGACGGTCCTCGTCGGCGGCAAGGGCACGCCGGAGGCGACCGCGCTCCTGCAGGCGACCAAGAAGTGCCTGGATCTCGCGATCGACCAGTGTCGGATCGACAACCGGCTCGAGGATGTCGGCTCCGCGGTCCAGCACTACGCCGAGTCCCTTGGATATTCAGTGGTTACGACGTTCGTCGGCCACGGGATCGGCCGGCGGATGCACGAGGACCCGCCGGTCCCGAACTATGGCAAGGCAGGTAGCGGAAAACGCATCAAACGCGGCCTTGTCATTGCCGTGGAGCCTATGGTAAACGCCGGGGCCCCTGACGTCGAGGTCCTCGACGATGAGTGGACGGCGGTGACCGCCGACAGGAAGCTCTCGGCGCACTTCGAGCACACCATCGCGATTCTCGACGAGGGACCCTGGGTCCTGACCCGGCCGGCCTCGACCCCCGGCGACCCTGCACACGATCGATCCTGAGCCAGTCTTCTCCGCCGGGGCCACGTCCAGCGGCCCCATCGAAGCAAGGAACGGAAGCGTCATGAAAGTCCGAGCGTCGGTCAAGCCCATCTGCCCCAAGTGCAAGGTCATCAAGCGCAAGGGCGTCGTGCGCGTCATCTGCACCAATGTCCGCCACAAGCAGCGCCAGGGCTGAGCAGGCAGCGGCCTCGACCGAGATCACCTAGGAGCAACGATCCATGGCACGCATCGCCGGCGTCGACCTCCCGCGCAACAAGCGCGTCGAGATCGCCCTCACGTACATCTTCGGCCTCGGCCGCCACGCCTCGAACGTGGTGTTGAAGCAGGCCGGCATCTCGCCCGACAAGCGCACCGACGATCTCGACGAGAACGACGTGCGCAAGATCCGCGACGCGATCGAAGCGAACTACCGCGTCGAGGGCGATCTCCGCCGCGACGTGCAGCTCAGCATCAAGCGTCTCATCGACCTCGGCTGCTACCGGGGCTCGCGTCACCGCAGGAACCTGCCCGCGCGCGGTCAGCGCACGCACACCAACGCCCGCACCCGCAAGGGTCCGCGGCGGATGGCCGTGAAGAAGCAGGGCGGCGCGACGAAGAAGTGACCCGCCAAGGGCCAACGGAAGAGCAGCGAGGAAACGATGTCGACCGTCAAGGGTAAGCAGAAGAAGAAGGTCCGGAAGAACGTCCAGACCGGCGTCGCGCACGTCGCGGCGACCTTCAACAACACGATCGTCACGATCACCGACGTCAGCGGCAACACCGTCGCCTGGTCGTCGTCGGGCACCTGCGGCTTCAAGGGCTCGCGCAAGTCGACGCCGTTCGCCGCGCAGCTCGCCGCCGAGGACGCCGCGAAGAAGGCGATGGAGCACGGGGTGCGCAACGTGACCGTCTACGTGACCGGCCCGGGCGCCGGCCGCGAGTCGGCGCTGCGCGCGCTCAACGCCGCCGGCTTCAAGATCAACCTCATCCGCGACTGCACGCCGGTGCCGCACAACGGCTGCCGTCCGCGCAAGCGCCGCCGGGTCTGAGGCTCGGGCCTCCTCCGTCGGGATCACCTCCTCCACGCACTCGGACACGGACGAACAAAAGATGGCTCGTTACACCGGACCCGTCTGCCGGCTCTGCCGGCGCGAGGACATGAAGCTCTTCCTCAAGGGCGAGCGCTGCTACACCGACAAGTGCGGTTACGAGCGGCGCAGCTACCCGCCGGGCCAGCACGGCCAGGCCCGCCGCAAGAAGCGGTCGGACTACGGCGAGCAGCTCCGCGAGAAGCAGAAGGTGAAGCGCCTGTACGGCATCGCGGAGCGCCAGTTCCGCGGCTACTACTACCAGGCGGTCCGTGGCCACGGCGTGTCGGGTGAGAACCTGATCCAGCTCCTCGAGCGCCGCCTCGACAACGTCGTCTACCGGATGGGCTTTGCCTCCGACCACGCCGAGGCGCGCCAGCTCGTGCGCCACGGCCACTTCACGGTCAACGGCAAGAAGGTCAACATCCCGTCGTACCTGGTGAAGACCAAGGACATCGTCGCGGTCCGCGAGTCGTCGAAGGCGATGGCCCGCATCAGCGAGGCGCTGGCGGCGGTCGATCGCCGCGGCGTGCCGCGCTGGATCGAGCTCGACAAGGACGGCATGCGGGGCGGTATCTCCGCGTTGCCGGCGCGCGACGACGTGAACCTGCCGATCAAGGAGCAGCTCATCATCGAGCTGTACTCGAAGTAGCCGGCGAGGTCGGGGGCTGGACTGGCCCCCGGCGCCGACGTGGTGTAGACCCTGCCCGGGGACGCCCGGGCCGTCCTGTTTCCAGATTCCCTTGCCCGGCCGGCCTCACCGCCGGGAACCCAACGCCGGCGGCGGACGCCGCCGGCGGCATGAACGGAGCGACGATGGAGCCGACCCCCGAGCAGACCGCCTTCATGGCCAAGAACTGGCGCGACCTGATCCGGCCGCGCGTGCTCGAGATCGAGGAGCGTTCCGAGACCTACGGCAAGTTCTCGTGCGAGCCGCTCGAGCGCGGCTTCGGCACCACGCTCGGCACCGGCCTGCGGCGCGTGCTCCTGTCGTCGCTGCAGGGCGCCGCGATCACGCACATCAACATCGAGGGCGCGCTCCACGAGTTCACCTCGCTGCCCGGCGTCGCCGAGGATGTCACCGACATCATCCTCAACCTCAAGGAGACGCTGTTCAAGGTCGAGACCGACAAGACCTACACGCTCCGCCTCGACAAGACGGGCGAGGGCCCGGTGCTGGCCAAGGACATCGCGCTCCTCGACGGCATCAGCGTCCTCAACCCGAACCACAAGATCTGCACGCTGACCAAGGACGGCAAGATCGCGATGGAGCTGACCATCGCGACCGGCCGTGGCTATGCGCCGGCCGAGCGCCACAGCTCGGGCCTGCCGGTCGGCTCGGTGGCGATCGACGCGCTCTACTCGCCGATCAAGAAGGTGAACTTCACCGTCACCAACGCGCGCGTCGGCCAGCAGACCGACTACGACAAGCTCACGCTCGAGGTCTGGACCAACGGCGCGGTCCGCCCCGACGACGCGGTGGCGTTCGCCGCCAAGATCCTCAAGGAACAGCTCAACCTGTTCATCAACTTCGAGGAGATGGCCGAGCCGACCGAGCCGATGCGGGACGAGGAGCAGGAGAAGCTCAACGAGAACCTGTGGCGGACCGTCGACGAGCTCGAGCTGTCGGTGCGGTCGGCGAACTGCCTGCAGAACGCCAACATCAAGTACATCGGCGAGCTGGTCCAGAAGAGCGAGTCCGAGATGCTGAAGACGAAGAACTTCGGCCGGAAGTCGCTCAAGGAGATCAAGGAGATCCTCGCGGAGATGGGTCTCTCGCTCGGCATGAAGCTCGACAACTGGCCCGGCCCGAACCCGCTGAAGAAGTGACGGCGCGCGCGAGCGGCACGAGACAACGAAAGTAGACAGATCATGCGTCACGGCAACTCTGGACGGAAGCTCTCGCGCACCGCGGCCCACCGCGACGCGCTGTACGCGAACCTGGTGACCTCGCTGTTCACCTACGGGCGCATCGAGACCACCGAGGCGAAGGCCAAGGAGCTGCGCTCGGTGGCCGATGCGACCATTCGCTGGGGCATCGACGTCGCCGATCTGGTCGGCAAGGACGGCAAGACGCCGGCCGAGCGGACGAAGATCGTCCACGCCAAGCGGATGGCCCGCAAGGTCGTGAAGACGGACACGGCGATGGCGCGGCTGTTCAACGAGATCGGCCCGCACTTCAAGGCGCGGAAGGGCGGCTACACGCGCGTCCTCAAGACGCGGTTCCGCCGCGGCGATGCGGCGTCGATGGCGTTCGTCGAGCTGGTCGGCCTCGCGCCGGCCGTCGGCGAGGCGTAGCAGGCGGCGCGGCGGCTTTGGCCGTCGCGCGCGCGAGCGGGCACGATGCGCCCGCGTGGACGGCGCCCCGCGTGGGCGCCGTGCTAGTTTGCGCGCCATGCGGACGATGACGACGATGGTGGCCGCGGCGCTCGGGCTGGCGCTGGCGGCCTGCGGCGGTGGCAAGGCGGCGGCGCCGATCGGGAACACCGGCGAAGGCACCGGCGGCGAGCCGCTGGCGGTGGCGACGCCGGAGGCGTTCCGCGACAACGCGCTGTGGAGCTGTCAGATCAGCGACTACGACCCGCAGCCGTGCAAGCTGCGGCAGGTCGACGGCCACTGGGAGCTGCGCAAGCTGATGGGCTCGCAGCGGTTCCGCGGGACGCTCACGCCGACGGCGGACGGCCTCGCGTTCAGCGGCAGCTTCTTCTGCCCGTGGGGCGCGTGCGACGCGTCGATGGACGTGCAGTTCGCGAAGGAGGGCGATGGCTACGTGGGGCGGTTCGAGGACGACGACATCCACCTCCGCCACGACGCGGCGCTGGAGGCCGAGTACGGGGCGGCGGGCTACGGCGGGCTGACCGGCGACGAGAAGTAGCGCGTGGGCCGGCGGCGGGCCGGCGCCGGCCGAGCCGCGCGGCGTGCGCGCGAGACCGGTGTTCACCGTCGGTGGACACCGGGCGGGGACCTGGAAAGCTGTGACGATCGCTTCACCGCGACGTCATGGTTCTGGTCTATAAAGCCGGCGATCGCGTTCCGATCGTCTCTGGAGGTTCCTCTATGCGTGCACGTCGACTGCTTGCGCAACCGTTCGCCGTCCTGGTCCTGGCTCTCCTCGCCGTCGCCGGCGGCGCGTGCCGTAGCTCGTCCAGCGGCGATGACGACGGGGTCAACCCCGGCAGCGACGGCGGCATCGACGCCGTGAACCCGGACGACATGAAGATCCAGGCCGTGCAGGACGACAACACGCCGGTCGGCACGCCGGTCACGCTGCGCGGCGTGGTCGTCACCGCCATCGACAAGTACGGGAACCGGGAGGGGAACTTCTACGTCGAGGAGCCGGAGGGCGGCGAGTACTCGGGCGTGCTGGTGTTCGGCGCGCCGCTCGAGCAGGTCGACGCGCTGTCGGTCGGCGACCTCGTCGACATCACGAACGCGGAGAAGGACGAGTTCAGCCTCGCGACCGACACGGCGACGATCACGGAGCTGGTCGGCGCCGGCGGCGGCATGATGACGGTGAACAAGGTCGGGACCGGCACGGTGCCGGCGCCGCACGTCGTCGATGCGCTGGCGAACGGCCGGCTGCCGGAGGCGATGCGCCTCGCCGAGCAGGAGAAGTGGGAGCACGTCCTCATCACGGTCCAGAACGTGTCGGTGACGCGCGACATCCAGCCGATCGGCGGCTCGATGCCCGACCCGACGTTCAAGGACTTCCTCATCACCGGCTACTACGACGTCGACTCGAGCCTGGCGGAGATCCCGGACGCGCTGGTCGCCAAGGGCGACTGCCTCGCGAGCATCACCGGCATCGGCGACTACTTCTTCCAGTACAAGGTCCTGCCGCGCAGCACGGCCGACATCGTGGCCGGGGGCACCGACTGCCCGGCGCCCGAGGCGGACGCGACCTCCTGCGCCGACGGCATCGACAACGACGCCAACGGCTTCGCCGACTGCAACGACAACTCGTGCCTGGCCGCGGTGCAGAGCTGCACGGTGACGACGACGGTGGCGAACGTCCAGACCGGGGTCGTGCCGGTCAACTCGATGGTGAACCTGAGCAACGTCGTGGTGACCGGCGTGGCGTTCAACAAGAAGAACCTGTGGGTCGCCGACAACCTGCAGGCGGCGCCGAACCAGGGCGTGTACGTCTTCCGCGGCTCGGGCGCGGCGGTGCTGCCGGACAACATCGTCGTCGGCGCCCGCGTGAACGTGTCGGGCAAGGTGCAGGAGTTCGACGGCGGCGACGGCGGCGACACGACGACCGAGGTCTCGTTCTCGAACGTGACGTTCGTGAGCGCGCCCGCCGGTGCGCCGACCCCGGTCACCGGCCTGACCGTGCCGAACCTGCTCGTGAACGCCACCGGCGAGCCCTACGAGGGCGTCCTCATCGAGCTCGACAACGTGAAGGTGAGCGGTACGGAGAGCAACGCCACGGCGCATCAGCGCACCCTGACCGTCGGAACGACCAACTTCATCGCGGACGACGACATCTACCGTTTCACGATCACGGCGGACACCTGCTACGCATCACTCATCGGCATCTGGCACTACAACGCCTTCTCCGACACGAACAGCTACGTCTTCCTGCCGCGCGGCGGCGCCGGCGACATCACGCTCAACGGCACCTGCAACTGATCATCACGATCCGCGGAGGAACCGCGCAACGAACGTTCCGCCGATCGGTCCTAGCCCGACATCCACGGTCGCCGAGACGGTGACGATCGCATACAAATCTCCGGTCGCTGCGTCCACTGCTGCGCTCTTCACGTCGAGCGACCCCGTGGCAATGTAACCCCGGGACCACTCGGCGATGAGCGCGGCCCCCTCGCCGCGGACGCGCGCCAGGAAGACACCATGGCTGCCCGCGTCGGGGGGCGCGGGCAGCCTGTCGTTCCCGATCAAGAGATCAGTGGACTCGTAGGTGCCGCCGATGAACGCGTCGGTGGCGCTACCGGCCATGAACGCGGCGCGATCGTATCCGCGCCCGGCGACGTACATGGTCGCCAGGACCGAGGGACTGGCCCGGTCGAGGACGACGAAGACGGCGTCGCCGTTCGTGCTTGGCGCGGTGAGATGCGTGCCCGCGATCGTGGCCGCGGCGTGGATGGTATCGAACGCCGCTGGCTGGCCATCCAGCGTCACGGCAACGAAGCGTGTCTCACCGGCCGGGACGCTGATCGAGTCGGTCACGCTGGTGTCGAAGCCGTTCTGGAACGCGCCGATGCGCAGGCGATCGCCTAGATCGAGCCCGTCTGCATCGTGGTCGGTGTCTGTTCTCAAGAAGCCTCGCCCGTCGAGTCCGGGCACCCCGATGGCGCGCTGGTGGAGGGCGTAGCTACCGCTCTCCGGTTGAACGAGCACGCTGACAGTGTGGCCGGTAGCGGGGTCCAGCTCGTGGAGCACCTGAGACAACTGAGCCACCGCGGTGGATGCGGTCACGCCCGACTGGTTCACGTATTCGAGGGTCCCCTTGCCCTCCAGCGAGGAGACGAGGGCGTCGTCCGCGGCGGCAAACACGGCGAACGGTCCGAGCGCGTTCCCCGGCGCCGTGTCTACCTGGCGGAGCGTGTGGCTCCATCGTGCCTCCCCCGTGGGACCCAGCGCGACCACGATGCGCGCTCCGCCAGGCTCCTGGCCCTGATCGGAGTTGCCAACCACCGAGATGGTCAGCGGGTGCGCGAAACGACTGCCGCCGATCGTGAACGTGTACTGATCGTCGCCAGCCGCCTCCAGCCCCCAGTACACGCTTCCACTCGGGCTGATGGCGAGACGCGATTCGCGAATCTCGGGTGTGTCGGCGTAGGCGTACCACTCGAGCTCGGTCAGGCTCGCATCGAGCTTGGCGACGACGGAACAGGAGGAGCAGGGCAGCGTGGTCCCCGCGACGATCGCCAGGCCATTCGCGTCATATGCGATCAGAAGGCCCCCACCCGGCGGCGCGACCGCTGAGACCGTGCCGCGGACGCCCGTTCCCAGCGATAGCTGGGCCTTCGCATCGCCGCCCGGCACGGCCAGGGCGTCCGTGCCGGAGTCGTCCCTCGCGGGAGCATCGTCGACGTCGCCGGGATAGGGGAACTTGCAGGCCGTCGAGGCGAGGGCCGCGCCAAGGGTGATCGTGGCGGCGAGCGGGCGCATCATCAGAAGTCTCCTTGCATGGGTGGGGGAGATCAAGACCGTCGCCGTCAAGCCGTGTCGGCGACGCATGACGACGGGTGGGTGACGCGCCACGGTCCGGCGGAGCCGCGATGGATCATGGCGAATCGGTAGCGACGGCGAGATGCGCCCGAGCGCGAGCACCCGGCGCGAATGAAGGATCGGGGGCGAGGGATGATGGTCACGGTGCGCGTGGTCGCCAAGGTTGTCGGCGGGTCGGTGCCGCGGTTGCGTCCGATCGGCGGCAACGGGCGCCGAGCGGCGGCGCGTGGCTGTGAATGGACGGGGCAGGCGATGGGCGCCGCGCCCGGCGGTCACCGCCGGCGGGTGATTGTGGGGTCGCCGCAGCGGATGCGAGATTTGCTCCGATGTCGGTGGTCGGCGCGGTCGATGTCGCAAGGCGTGCGGATTTCGGCGGGCGCTCTCGCATCGGACACGCATCCCGGGACAGGTGATGCCGATACGAGGGGCAACATGACCTTCGGACGTAGACCTGACGATCGTTCCTCGTCCTCCGTCGCCTTCGGCTCGGCGCCCGCCGCCGACCGGCCGCTCGATGCGCCGTACGGGGGTGCTGTCGCCGATGGTTTCGGTAGCTACGGCCCTCGTGGCGAAGGCGTCGGTGGCTCGCGAGCGGCAGCAGCCGATGTCGATCCGGCCGTCCACCGCCCCGGAGGTCATGGCAATGGCGACTGGGGCGTCCCTGCGCCGGAGATCCTGCCCGTCGGCGGAAACCCGGTGGGCGGCGGTGGCGCCCCGGCCGCCGCCGTGGACCCGGCGTCGGCTCGGCTGGTGGGGCCGCCGCGGATCGACTTCGGCGAGATCGTCACGGGCGAGTGCGCGACCGAGGACCGGCAGATCTTCAACCTGCACCCGACGTACGAGGCGGCGGTGAACGTCTCGCTGAGCGGTAGCCCGGACCTCCTGCTGATCGGCAAGCCGGACCGGCTGCACCCGAGCCGCGAGGGCCTCGGCACGCCGGTCACCATCGCGTACCAGCCGAACCGGCGAGAGCGCGCGTCGGCCGTGCTGCGGGTGACCGCGCGGTGGCAGACCGACGCCTGGCCGGAGACCACGATCGAGATCCTGGTCATCGGGGCCGCGCACGCGCCGGGTGAGCCGAGCCACGCGCAGGAAGAAGCTGCCGCTGTCGCTCGCGCCGGTGAGCAGCAGACCGCGGCGGCGGACGCGGCGCGCACGCGTCAACTCGACGACGCTCTCGCGCGCGAGAACCAGAACGACGCGCCGTACGCCCAGGGCGCCGACAACCGGCTGCTGGAAGTGTACGAGCGCGCCCAGCACCAGCTCGAGCTCTTGACCGCCGAGCAACGGCAGGGAGTCGACGACGTCGGCAAGGAGGTCGACGCGTTCCACCGGCTCGTGCCGCGCAGCCAGCACAGCCTGCTGTTCGACCTGGCGATGTTCGCCCTCGATGCCGCCACCGCCGGCATCGCCGGCGCGCTGGCGGTGAAGCTGAGCAAGGTGGTGAGCCACGTGGTCCCGGGCGCGGCGCGCGCCGACGACATCCACGGCGCGGTCGTCTGGTCGCCGGGGCGCGAGAAGGTGGACAACCCCGGCTCGGCCGCGATGCTCGTCGAGTCGTTCAAGCAGGCGTTCAAGCAGGCGGGCAAGGCGGGGCGCGAGACGGCGTTCGGCCAGGGCGCCGAGGCGGCCGTCGACGGCATCGCCAGTGGCGAGACCCTCGACTTCTTCAGCGGCCTCGCGTCGGCGGTCAACTGGTCGGCGACCGGACGCGCCGACGCGCTGACCCACTTCCGCAGCCAGTTGCTCCCCACCCTGCGTGTCGACCCGGAGCAGGCCATCGCGCAGATGGAAGAGATGTGCCACCAGTTCGCGGACCTGGCGGACGACGCCAAGGGGTTCCAGAAGGACGAGACGCGGCTGGCGTGGATGCGCTTCCTGTCGCAGCACGCGCTCGGCTCGCTGAGCGCCAAGCAGGCCGCCGGGCTCGGCCTGGCGCCCGGCGCCGACGGCGCGGCGATCACCGACGTCCGCGGCGCGGCGGTGCCGCCGATGGATGGCGGGGCGATGGCGAGCGTTGACGGGATGCTCGACCTCGCGTTCGAGGCCGATTACGACACGCCCGAGCGGGCAGTCAGGGTCAAGCAGGGAAGGCTGACCGGTGTTCACTTGAACATGATCGAGACCATCAAGAGCAGGCCGCTGCGCGAGCTCGGCATCGTGATTCGCGCGCACGGCACGGTCGCTTCGGGCGCGCCGCCGATCGTGGTCGTCCGTGACGAGGCCGGCAACGTCCGCTTCACCGATGAGACGGGTGCGGTGGGCCAGCCTTCCACCTGGCTGTCGCGCAAGGGTGGCTCGCTACGTCCCTCGCCCGAGCGCCAGCGTCTGGGCGCCATCGCGCTGATGGATCAGCTCCTGGACCAGACGATTGTTCAGCTCGGGGCGTCGATCGAGACGGACCACCAGGACCGAGGCCGATGACGAACAAGATCACGATCGTGGTCGCGCTGCTGGCGTTGATCGGCTGCGGCAGCCGCGGAGCAGCGGTCGCCGAGTCGCAGGAGGTGCTGGTGCCCGCCGGTCCGTTCCGGGCGGGTGCCAACTGCACGCCCTACGAGCCGCATGATGTGGGATGCGACGGCGTGCGAGAGCGGCGTGCCATCGTCACGCTCCATGCGTTCTACATCGACCGCAACCTGGTGACGCGCGACGAGTATGCACGCTGCGTCCGCGCGGGCGCCTGCGTCGATGACGTGGAACCTCCGCGGGAACCGTTTCAGCTGGGCGGCTTCCAGTCGAGCGCCGCCGAGTACTACAACCGGCTCGCCAAGGTCCGTCACGAGCAGGCGCAGGCGTACTGTCGCTGGCGCGGCGCACGGCTGCCGACCGCCGACGAGTTCGAGCGGGTGGCCCGCGGCACCGACGGTCGGACGCATCCATGGGGCAATGCCCGCACTCCTTGCGACGACCGAGAGCTGTTCTCGCTGCGCTGCCTGACTTACAAGGGACCCGCCGGCGCGCGCGCCATCGACCACAACGCCCAGTGGGTGATGGAGCGCAGCGACGACTCGGACGCTCTGAACCTTGCGTATCCCCTCGGCATGATCCGGGGCGACAACTGGGCGACCTGGGGGGGGAGCAACGGCGAGGTCCCCGGCCGGATCATGATCACGCACGCCGCGTTCCGCTGCGCCCGCGACGCCGACGGGGAGACGAATCCGCCGCTGTTCGATCTGCACGGTCGGCGCGCGGCAGGGGCGGCGGAGTTGCCGAGCTGGACCGCAGAGTAGGCTCGCGGCACCGCGGAGATCGGTGGGAGAGCGGTCCGAGGCCATCGGGGCGGCTGGTTCGACGTCGCGGCGGCCCTGCCGCGCGTGGCTGAACGTCTGCTCGCGGTCCCGTGGCCGTGGCGCGTGCGGGTCGCCGCGGGCGCGCCGGGTGCTGGCGTGGACGGTGGCGGCGCCGGCGGGCGGCGCGCTCGCTGCGGCCATCGGCGACGCCGCGGGCACCGCCTCGGGCGCCGGCTTCTCCGGCTTCATCCGCCCCAGCGTCGAGCCGATCGACGGTCCGCCGGTTTCGGCCTCGAGTCGCTCGGCCGCCCGTTCGATGTCCGTCATCGTCGTGCCGTGGCGGAATTCGCGGTCGGCGTGTCACCGGGCCGGCATTTCCAGGCGAACCCGCTCCGGGTCGTTCTTCAGCCCTTTCTTGCGCCACCTCCCCTTCGGACCATGGGGGGACCGAGCGCAAAGGCCCATGGCTGCGCGATCGCCTTCGTCCACGTCCGGGCCACGCTCCGCAGACGTCCCGCCGACCGGTCGGCCGCCGATCGGCGGTCGCTGTCAGGGGTAGGTGGTTTGCTGGCCCCATGCATCCAGGGCAAGCCGCGCCGGCGGCGGGAGGCTATGGCGAGCTGGCGCTGACGTCGCTGCTCGTACTGGTGCTGGTCTGCGTGGTGGTCATCGTGGTGGCCCGCTACGGGCGGCGCTGGCTCGGCGGACGCGGCGGCGACGACGGGGTGATCCGGGTGCGCGGGCGCTTGCCGCTGGAGCCGCGGCGCGCGCTGTACGTCGTCGAGGTCGGGGGGCGGACGCTGCTGGTCGGGTCGTCCGAGGGCGGGATCCAGCTGCTGTCGGAGATCGAGGCAGAAGCGCTGCCGGAGGAGCCGGCGCCGCGCGGAGGGTTCGCGGCGCTGGTGGCGCACGCGCTCGCGCGGCGGGGGAGCGGGCGGCGCGGGCCGGCGACGGAGGCGGGTGCCGGGGCGAGCGAGGAGCCAACGGCGTGACGCTCGAAGGAGTGGCGGTGATCGCCGCGGTCGCGATCGTGCCGGTCGTGGCCCTGATGCTTTCGGCGTTCGTGAAGACGTCGGTGGTGCTGGCGCTCTTGCGCAACGCGCTGGGGGCACCGCAGGCGCCCCCGGGGATCGTCGTGACCGGGCTGGCGCTGCTGGTCACCGTGTTCGTGATGGCGCCGGTCGGCGAGCAGGTGCTCGATGCGGTGGCGCCGGTGACCGCGACCGCGCCGGCGAGGCTGCGTGGAGCGCTGCCGCCGGGTCCGGGTCGCGCGGTCGTGCCGCCGACGCCGGGTGACACGATGCCTGCGACGGGCAGCGCTCCGGGGACGGCGGCGCAGTCGGGTGGCGGGGCGGCGGCGACGGGCGGGACGGCCGCGGACGTGCCGACGGGGGCGGCGGGCGGAGGTGCGGGGAGCGACCCGCTGGCGGGACGCGAGCTGCCGCACGACCTGGCGGGCTGGACGGTGGCGGCCGAGCGGGCGGAAGGGCCGGTGCGCGCGTTCCTCGTGCGGCACGCGCACGCGGGTGACCGCGCCGCGTTCGTTGCGCTGGCGCGGCAGCTCCGCGGGCCCGACGTCGCCGAGGACGATCTGCTGGTGCTCTCGGCGGCGTTCGTGACGAGCGAGCTGACCGAGGCCTTCGCGATCGCGTTCCTGGTGTTCCTGCCGTTCCTCGTGCTCGACCTGGTCGTCGGCATCGGACTCTCGTCTGCAGGGCTGACGACGGTGTCGCCGGCGGCGGTGTCGCTGCCGCTCAAGCTGCTGCTCTTCGTCGCCGTCGATGGCTGGCGGCTGCTGGTCGAAGGCCTGATCCGGGGGTACGCGTGACGACGACCGCGCTCGTCGCGCTCGCGCGGGATGGCCTCCTGCTGGCGCTCGTGCTCGCCGCGCCGATCGTGCTCGCGGGGCTCGTCGCGGGCGCGCTCACCGCGGTCATCGGCGCCGTCACCCAGGCGCGCGACCCGTCGATCGGCCTCGCGCCGCGGCTGGTCGCGGTCGCGATCGCGGTCGTGGTGAGCGCGCCGCTGGTCGCGCATCAGCTCGTCGCGTTCGCCGCTCACGTGATGGCGCTCGTGCCGGCGGCAGGCGGCGGATAGCGTGCGCGGCGAAGGCGCAGCGTGACGGGGGCCGCGGGCGGGCTGACTGCCTGGGGCCTGCTGCTCGCCGCGGCGCGCGTGGGCCCGCTCGTGCTGATCGCGCCGGCGGCGGCCGGGCTGCCGCTGCCGCGGACGGCGCAGGTGGCGATCGCGCTGGTGGTGGCGGCGCTCGTCGCCGGCGGGCTCGGCGACGCCGCGGCCGCGCTGCGTGCGGCGTCGATGGCCGGGCGCCTGATCGTCCTCGCGCGCGAGCTGCTGATCGGCGTCGCGCTCGGGGTCACCGCGGCCGTGCCGCTGCTCGCGGCGTCGGCGGCGGGCGGGTGGCTGGCGGCAGTGAGCGGCGACGACGACCGAGGCTCGCCGTGGGGCATCGGCCTCGGGCTCCTCGCCGCGGTGGTCTTCTTCGGGATCGGCGGGCACCTGGCGGCGGTGTCGGCCGTCGGGCTGTCGTATCGCGCGCTGCCCGTGGGCGGCGCCGGGGAGGCCGCGCTGGCCGGCTCGGTCGTCGACGCCGGCGCCGCGATCCTGGGCTCCGCGCTCGTCCTCGCCGCGCCGCTGCTGGTGACCGCCGTGCTGGTCGCGCTGGCGGCGGCCGTCATCGAGCGCGCCGCCGGCCTGGCGACCTCGGTCGCGCCGGAGGCCGCCGTGCGACGGCTCGCGATCCTGCTCGCCGCCGCGGCCGCGATCATGGCCATCGCGATCGCCGTCGCGGGCGACACGCGCGCGCTCCCCGCCACGCTCGCAGCCGCGATTGCTCGCCTCGCGGGCCGTTGATCGCGCGGGCCGACCGGGACGCGCAGCACCGCGACAAGGAACGCCTCGGCGGACGGCCGGCCGCATGAACCTCGGCGGTGGCCTCCTTCGTGAACGGTCGCGGCCGGCCGAGCCTCGAGCGCTGGCGCGCGATCGACGCGCCAGCCGAGGCTCGGGCGTCGCCGACCATCGCGGGAAGCTCGGCGCCGATCGCGCGTCGCCTTCGCGCGGGCGGGCGGGCGCGCACCCGGGGATTGGCTGCCACCGCAACAGCGCGCGCACGCGCCGCGCAGGGCGGGCGCTCCCGGCGTCGACGCCGCGAAACTCCTTCAGCGCGGGCCGATGGAGAGGGCGGCGAGCAGGGAGGCGAGGGCGGGCTGATCGCTGGCGGTGACGGGACCGGTGGCGTCGAGCGAACCGGCCAGCGCGGGAGCGAAGGCGAGCGGGACCCGTCGAGCGCGCGCGGCGGCGCGGAGCGCGCGGGCGGTGACGCCGGCGCCGCGGGCGAGGACGCGCGGATCGCGCCCCGGCTGCCAGCCGATCGCGACGGCGCGGTCGTCGCCGACGAGCAGGACGACCGCGTCGGCGATGCGCGCGCGGACGTCGGCGCGAGAGGCGTCGCCCTGGCGGCGGCGGAGGTGCGGATCGCCGGCGGTCTCGCGTTGCTCGTCGCGGGCCTCGCGCACGGTCATGCGCAGGGCCCCGCGCCGGCGGGCGGCGCGGACGGCGAGCTCGAGGACGCTGGCGGCCACGGCGGCGACCGCGACGCGCGCGACCAGTCCGACGGCGAGGTCGCGCAGGCGCAGCGGCACGTCGGCGGAGGTGCCGCCCGCGACGGCCGCGATCGCCGGGAGGCGATCGACGAGGAAGCCGACCGCGACCGCTGCCATCGCGGCGACGCGGACGAGGGCGACGAGCGCGTCGGTCGCACGCGCGCCGGCGTCGTCCGCTGCCGGAGGGGCGCCGCGGATCCGGCGGCGCGGCACGACGACGCCGCGAGCGATCACGGCCGTCGCGAGGAGCGCTGCGCCGCACGCGGCCAGCACGACGGGCGTGGCGAGCCCCGCGGCACGGCCGACCAGCCTCGCGCCATCGACGTCGAGCGCGCGCGACACCGGTGCGCGCTCGGCCGCGTGCGACCAGCCATCGCGCGCGAACGAGGCGACGGACGCGCCGACCACGCCGATCGCGGCCACCGCGGCGGCCACGCCCACCGCCAGCGCCACGGCCGCCACCACCGCCGGGCTCGTGAGCACGACGCCGGCGCGACGCGCCAGCTCGAGGCGCCGCGCGGACGGTGGCAGCGAGCGTTCCACCAGCCGAGCCTACCCGCTGCCTCCGACGTCGCGTTCCCGGCGGAACGGGAGGGCGGGGCGGCGGGCGTCGACGAGCCGAGGCCTACCCGCGGCCTGCGGCGTCGCGGTCACGGCGGAACGGCGGCGAGCGGCCAGCGAGCGTTCCACGAGCCGAGCCTCCCCGCTGCCTCCGACGTCGCGCACCCGGCGGAACGGCAGCGAGCGTTCCACCAGCGGAGCCTCCCCGCTGCCTCCGACGTCGCGCTCCCGGCGGAACGGCGAGCGTTCCCACCAGCGGAGCCTACCCGCTGCCTCCGACGTCGCGCTCCCGGCGGCACGGGAAGGGCGGGGCGGCGGGCGTTCTCAGGGGGGGCGTGTAGAGTAGCGAATCACCATGGCGTCCGCCGTCACCAAGGCCGTCATCCCCGCCGCCGGGCTGGGCACGCGCTTCCTCCCCGCCACCAAGGCGGTGCCGAAGGAGATGCTGCCCATCGTCGACACGCCGACCATCCAGCTCGTGGTCGACGAGGCGGCGCGCGCCGGCATCCGCGACGTCGTCATCGTCAACGGGCGCGGCAAGGGCGCCATCGAGGACCACTTCGACCACGCGTACGAGCTCGAGCACACGCTGCGCGAGCGCGGCAAGACCGCCGACGCCGACGCGCTCGCCGCGATCACGAAGCTCGTCCGCCTGCACACGATCCGCCAGCTCCGCCCCGCCGGCCTCGGCCATGCGGTGCTGTGCGCGCGGCCCGCGATCGGCGACCAGCCGTTCGCGGTGCTGCTCGGCGACGACCTGATCGACGACGAGGGCCGTCCGGGAATCGGACAGCTCGTCCAGGTGCACGAGCGCACCGGCGCCGCGGCGATCGCCATCATGCAGGTCCCGCCGGGGCAGGAGCACCTGTACGGCATCGTCGCCGGCGAGTGGGACGGCGGCCACCTGCGCATCCGCGAGCTCGTCGAGAAGCCGAAGGCCGGCAGCGCGCCGAGCCGGTGGGCGATCGTCGGCCGCTACGTGCTGACGCCGGCGGTCTGGGAGCTGCTCGAGGCGACCCGGCCCGGCGTCGGCGGCGAGATCCAGCTCACCGACGCGCTGCGCGGGCTCGCGGCGGGGCCGGACGGGCTCCTCGGCGTGCAGCTCGCCGGCGTGCGCCACGACGCGGGCGATCGCGTCGGCTACCTGCGGGCGAACCTGGCCTACGCGCTGAAGCGGCCGGCGCTGCGCGAGCCGGTGCTCGAGCTGCTGCGCGAGCTGCTCGCCGCCGCGGACGCCGGCAAGGGCTGACGATGGACGTCGCGCGCCACTGCGAGGTCGCGGTCGCGCTGCCGGTCGCCGGCCTGTTCACGTACCGGGTGCCGCCGGTGATGGCGGGCGCGATCGGCGTCGGCGCGCGCGTGCTGGTCCCGTTCGCGGGCCGCAAGGTGCCGGGCGTCGTCACGCTGGCGCCGGCGCCCCCGCCCGCCACCGCGATCGAGCTGGCGGACGTCGCGGCGGTCGGCGGCGCGCGGGTGCCGCCGGAGCTGGTCGCGCTCGCGCTGTGGGTCGCCGACTACTACGAGGCGCCGCCGGGCGAGGCGCTGCGGCTCGTGGTGCCGGCGGGGACGAGCGGCGCGACGACGACGGTGATCCGCCTGACCGAGCGCGGGCACGCGGCGCTGGCCGGGGAGGGCGCGGTGCTCGCGCCGCGCCAGCAG
>DASZXE010000334.1:0-1541 GCA_035546475.1 Kofleriaceae bacterium | reverse complement strand
GGGGCGGCCCGCTTCGACGATCCGAACGTGTGGCTCGCGCGCGGCGCGCTCCTGATCGTGCTGCTCGGCGGCGCGTACCTCGTCTACCGGCTCTTCCGCGCCGGCACCGCCCACGTCGTGTCGATCTCGTCGCCGTACCGCAGCAGCACCGGCGTGACGGTCGAGCTGCCGGGCCGCACCGGCTGGCACAGCGACCCCGGCCTGCGCGTCCGGCAGTCGTTCTCGACCGGCTGGCTGCGCGGCGACGTCATGTTCCGCGCGCGCACCGCCGCCGACGCCGACCAGTTCGCGATGGTGATGCGCGTCCACGTGCCGGGCGGCTTCGCGCACGAGGTCGATCCCGAGCGGATGCGCACCGGGCTCGAGGCGTCGCTGCGCCAGGCGGCGGCGCAGGCGGGCGCGGAGGCGCGCGGCCTCGCGTGCGCGTACGACACGAGCTGGCGGAGCGGCCAGGCGGTCGCGTGCTACGGCCGCGTCGTGCTGCCGGCGCGCGAGCTGCCCGGCGGCGCCTACCTCTGGGTCGAGAACGACGACGACGTCATCGGCATCGCGTACGCGAGCTCCGACGGCGCGCTCGACCCGCTCGAGCAGATGGCGCGCACGGCGCGCTGATCCCGTCGTGCCCGGTCAGCGGCGGCGGCGCGGCCCGGCCCCGTAGGCGGCGGCGCGGATCGCGCGCAGCAGATCGCGCGGGTGGACGCCCTCCGCGCGGGCGAGCCGCTCGAGGTCGGCGAGCAGCCGCACGACCTCGGGTGGCGCCGCGCGCTCGAACGCGCCGTCGAGCGCGTCGAACGGCGAGCCCGTGGACGGATCGAGGCCGGCGCCGGCGCGCGGCGAGCGTCCGGAACCCGGACGACCGGCGCGGGACGGCGCGAACGGATCGAAGCCGGGCGGGAAGCCGGCGAACGGATCGAACCCGGGCGGGAAGCCCGGCGGGACGCCGCCGAACGGCGAGTCACCGCCGTCGTCGTACGGCTCGCCGAACGGGTCGGAACGCTCGCTGCCGCCCGGGCCGTCGCGGAAGCGCTCGAACGTCATGCCGCCGTCGCGGAACTCGACGATGAAGTCGCGCACCGCCCGCATGCGCTCGACGTCGGCGGCCGCCTCGCTCTCCACCTCGGTCACGCCGCCCACCTCGTCCGCCCGCCGCGCCTCGCGCGCGAGCTTGCCGTCCTCGCTCGCGCGCACGGCGCGGATCTCGCGCTCGAGCTCGGCGAGCTGCGCCTCCAGCTCGGCGATCGCCCGCTCGCGCGCGGCCAGCCGGCGCTCGACCTCGTCCGGCTCGTCGGGCACCCCGCCGTCGTCGTCGACGCGCGCGACCCACGTCCGCTCGATCTCGATCAGCCGCGCGTAGTCGCCGTCCTGGTAGGCGACGGTCACCTGCTTCATGACCTCGGTGCGGCGGAGCCGCTCGTGCTCGTCCTGCACCTTGTCGGGGTGGATCGCCTCGGCGAGGCGGCGGAACAGCGTGCGCAGCGTCCCGCGCTCGGGCGGCCGCTTGCTCGACGCGAGCGGCGCCTCCAGCTCGGCGATCGCCCGCT
>DASZXE010000333.1:0-3798 GCA_035546475.1 Kofleriaceae bacterium | reverse complement strand
GGCGGCGCGACCTCGGTGACGGTCGGCGTCGGCGTCGGCGTCGGCGGGGCGGGCGCGACCGCGGTGCCGGTGGCGGCGGGCGTCGGGGCCGGGGCCACCTCGGTCGCCGTCGGGGGCGGCGCCGGCGTCGGCGCCGGGGCGACCTCGGTGATCGTCGGCTGGGTCGGCGTGACGACCCCCGCCGGGCTCGGCGTCACCACCGCGCCGGCCGGCGCGCTGGCGGTCTCGCGCTGCTTCGTCTTCGACGAGCCGATCACCTTCGAGCCGATCAGCATCACGGCGAGGCCGCCGACGAAGGCGAGGGCGATGACGCCCCACGGCGTGCCGCGCGCCGGCGCGACGTCCTCCTCGACGGCGGTGGCCGGCTTGGTCGCGAGGCCGATCCCCTTCTCGATCTTGTCGAGGTCGGCCTTCGAGACGCTCAGCCCCTCGGACGCGGCGCGCGCGGCGGCGACCGCCTTGAGCGCCTTCGCCTCGGCGACGCGGGCCCGCTCCTCGGCGGCGGCGAGCCTGGCGGCGGCGGCCTTGTCGTCCGCGCCGGACGTGGCCGCGGCGGCGACGCTCACCTTGGCGTCGCCCGCCTTCGCCTCGGCCTTCTGGGCCTTCTCCTCGGCGGCGCGGGCGCGGTCCTCGGCGTAGCGGGCGCGGCTCTCGGCGGTGGCGAGCTTCTCCTCCAGCTGCTTGACCTGGGCGGTCATCGCCTGGTCGCTGCCGAGCACCGCCACCTTCGCCTCGAGGGCGGCGCGGGCGGCCTGCGACTCCGACAGCTCGTGCTCGAGCGTCGTGATGCGCAGCTCGAGCAGCGCGTGCGCCTTCGAGGCCTGGTCGCGGACGGTGTTCTCGGCCTCGCGCAGGCGGGCGTCCTCGGCGTCGCGCGCGGCCTTGGCCTGGCGCTCCTTCTCGGCCTTCGCCTCGGCGTCCCACTGATCGACGTCGACCATGGTCGCGTTGGCGCGCGCGATGAAGTCCTCGAGCGACGACTCGACGGTGGGCAGGGCGGTGGCTGCCTGCATCAGCGACGACGCGCGCCGCCGGTGGCTGCCGTTGCCGGTGTGTCCGTTGCTCGAGCCGGGCTTCCGATCGCTGGCCATCGATTCCGATCCTTCCGTCGCCCCACATACGTGGGCGGTTGACGTGTCAGGGTAGCGCACCCCGGGTACCCGGTGCGAGAGGCAAATGGCGCGCGGCCGCGATCCTGCAGCGGTCCGGCCGCAGGAGGTTGGACACCGGAGGGCGGGCGATCCGTGGTCGCCGCGGACGCCGAGCTGCGGTCAGCGAACCTCGACGACGTCGAGGCCCTCGTGGAACTGGCTCGCCGCGCGCTCGACGACCTCGGCCGTCAGGTAGCCGTGGGCGACGACGATGTCGCCGATGCGGCGGCGCGGCTCCTCGCTCCAGTGGGCGGCCAGCGCCGCGAGCCACTGCTCGTCATTGATCAGCTCGCAATCGCGGAGGAACTCGCCGAACCGGACCGCGACCAGGTGGGCGCGCGGACTGGTGGCGGCGGGGGCCACATCGGGATCGTCGGACCAGGCGTTGGATGGACGGACCATGAAGACGCTCCAGCGGGCGGAGTTTACTCGATCTTTGGGGCGCGGGCGCAAGCACGAAGTTGGTGGCCGCGATCCCGGGGCGTTCACGCGTGATCCTGCTAGGATGCGCGCGCGATGGCCCGGACCGAACCCCCGCGAGGCGCCCCGCGCTCCGGCCGCCGTCGTCCCGGCGGCGCGCCGATCGTGCGCAAGAACACGATCCGCGTGCCGCTGGACGTGGCCCGTCACCTGCGCGCGGGCCATCCGTGGGTCTATCGCGAGGCGATCGGGGACCGGCCGCTGCGCGACGAGCCCGGCGCCGTCGTCGACATCGTCGACGCCGACGGCGAGCTGGTCGGCCGCGGGCTGCACGAGGGCGAGGGCGCGATCGCGGTGCGCCTGTGGACGCGCGACGACCGCCCGCTCGACGCGCGGCTGGTCGCCGAGCGGGTCCACCGCGCGATCGCGCTGCGCCGGCGCTTCTGCGACCTCGACAAGCTCGGCTGCCTGCGGCTCGTCAACGGCGAGTCGGACGGCATGCCGGCGATCGTGGTCGAGCGGTACGGCGACTACCTGGTGACGCAGCTCTTCTCGCCGGCGATCGCGCAGGCGGCCGGCGTGCGCGACGCGCTCCTCGACGCGCTGGTCGCCGAGCTGGCCCCGAAGGCGATCTACGAGCAGCGGCGGCACCGCTCGCTCGGCGGCGAGGCCCCGCGCCAGGCCGCGGCGGAGCTGGTGCGCGGCGCGGCGGCGCCGGTCGAGCTCGAGATCCCCGAGGACGATCTGCGCTTCGGCGTCGACGTCACCGCGCCGCTGTCGACCGGGCTGTTCGCCGACCTGCGCGAGGGCCGCCGCGCGATCCGCAGCTACGCGCGCGGCCGGCGGGTGCTGAACCTGTTCTCGTACACCGGCGCGATCTCGGTCTACGCGCAGGCGGGCGGCGCCACCGAGGTCTGCGCGGTCGACGTCGCGGCCAAGGCGCACGCGCGCGCGCGGAAGAACTTCGCCGCGTCCGGCTTCGATCCGGAGAAGGCCGAGCACATCGTCGGCGACAGCTTCAAGGTGCTGGCGCGGATGGCCGAGCGAGGGCGCCGCTTCGATCTGATCGCGCTCGATCCGCCCGCGTTCGCGTCGGCGGCGGCGCGCGGCGGCAAGCCGTGGAGCGCGCTGCGCGACTACGCCGAGCTGGTGGCGGCGTCGCTGCAGGTGCTGGCGCCCGACGGGCTCCTGGCCGCGGCGTCGTCGACGCACAAGATCTCGCCCGAGGAGTTCGACGGCGCGCTCGCCGACGGCGCCGCCATGGCCGGCGCCGAGCTGGCGGTCCTCGAGCGGCGCGGGCTGCCGGTCGACTTCCCGGTGCACCCGGGCTTCCCCGAGGGGAACTACCTCAAGTTCGCGGTCGCGGTGCGCACCGCCTGAACCGGCGATCGGCGGCGAGGCGCGCAGGTTCGCGCTACGCTCCAGCCGTGAGAGGCCGCTGGCTCGCCGCGCTGATCGTCGCCGCCGTGTCGGTGGCCGGGTGCGAGCGGGCCGGGCACGACGCGCCGCGCGTCGATCCGTCGCGGGTCTCGATCGGCAAGCAGGTGACGGTCCGCACCGACGTGATCGGCCTCGACCCCGCCTGTCAGCCGACGACGATCGAGCGGGGCGGCCAGCTCATCCCGTACGTGCCGCCGGAGTGCGTCGGCAAGGCGCCCGACCCGGCGCGGATGGCGACCTTCGCGCTCGTCCACGCCGACAACGGCGACGATCACGACGCCGACGTCACGCTCGGCGGCGTGCTGGTCGACGCCGACGGCCACGAGGTCGGCCGGCTGGCGCCGTCGTCGCTGCGCATCCCGGCGCACGGCCGGCGCACGTTCGCGCTCGTCGACGACGAGCAGAAGGCGCGGCCGACCGCGACCGAGGCGCGCATCGACGTCCGCACCGCGACCCGCGCCGAGCAGCCGGAGACCGTCCGGATCACGGACGGCGACGTCACCCGGATCGCGGGGCAGGTGGTGGCGTCGGGCACCGTCGAGAACCTGACCGATCGCACGTGTCAGGCCGTGGTCATCGCCGGCTTCCAGGACGCGAGCGGGCGGCCGATCACGCGGCCGTTCGCGCTCTACCAGCTCGGGCCGCACGCGCGGAAGGCGGCGGTCTTCACCGGCCCGCCGGGCACCGCCACCGGCTACATCTTCGTCGGTCAGGTCGAGTTCTGACCGTGCCGACCACGATGGATCCCGGCCGCTGGCGCTCGCTCGAGCAGGCGCTGGCGTCGCCG
>DASZXE010000332.1:0-3728 GCA_035546475.1 Kofleriaceae bacterium | reverse complement strand
GTCGGCAAGACGATCGTCATCATGGAGCTCATCCGCAACATCGGCGTCGAGCACCGCGGCGTCTCGGTGTTCGGCGGCATCGGCGAGCGCACCCGCGAGGGCAACGAGCTGTGGCTGGAGATGCGCCGCTCGGGCGTGCTCGACCGCGCCGTGCTCGTCTTCGGCCAGATGAGCGAGCCGCCGGGCGCGCGCTTCCGGGTCGCGCTCGCCGCGCTGACGATGGCGGAGCACTTCCGCGACCGCCGCAAGCAGGACGTGCTGCTCTTCTTCGACAATATCTACCGGCACGTGCAGGCCGGCCTCGAGGTGTCGCTCCTGCGCGCGCGCATCCCGTCGGAGGTCGGCTACCAGCCGACGCTCGCCAGCGAGATCGGCGAGCTCGAGGAGCGGATCGCATCGACGAAGGACGGCGCGATCACGTCGGTGCAGGCAGTCTACGTGCCGGCCGACGACCTCGCCGACCCGGGGCCGGCGTCGGTCTTCTCGCACCTCGACGCGTCGGTGGTGCTGGTCCGCCGCCTCGCCGAGCAGGGCCTCTACCCGGCGCTCGATCCGCTGCAGTCGAGCTCCGGCCTCCTCGATCCGGCGATCGTCGGCGCGCGCCACGTCGACCTCGCGCGGCAGGTGCGCGCCTACCTGCAGCGGTACGGCGCGCTGCAGGACCTGATCGCGATCCTCGGCATCGAGGAGCTGTCGGAGGAGGACAAGATCGTCGTGCAGCGCGCGCGCCGCCTGCAGAAGTTCCTCTCGCAGCCGCTGTTCGTCGCCGAGGCGTACACCGGCATGGCGGGCCGCTACGTCCGGGTCGCCGACACGCTGCGCGGCTTCGAGCAGATCCTCGCCGGCGCCCACGACGCGGTGCCGGAGCAGGCGTTCTACATGGTCGGGACGATCGAGGAGGCGCTGGAGAAGGGCCGGCAGCTCGGCGGCGCGGGGCCGCGGTGAGCGCGGCCCCGCTGCGGCTAGAGGTCCTCACGCCCGACGGCGATCGGCTCGTGGAGGAGGAGGTCGAGGCGGTGGTCGTCCACCGGCGCGAGGCGCGCTTCGCCGTCGGCAGCGAGGTCGCGATCCTGCCCGGCCACGCGCCGGCCCTGATCCGCATCCCGGAGGCGCCGCTGCGTTACCGCGTGCACGGCCGCGAGGTCACGGTCGCGCTCGGCGCCGGCTACGTCGAGGTGATGGACGGCCGCGTGCGCGTGCTGGCCGCAGTGCTCGCGCGCTGATCGCACCGCGGCCGATCGCGATGCGTCCGCGCGGGTCGCGAGCGCCGGCGCAAACGGCGCGCGTCCGCGCCCGCGGCGGGGGCCTCCTCGCGGGCACGGTGCATGCAGCGACGTGCCGCATGCGCGCCCGCATCCTCACCGCCATCGTCGCCGGAGGGCTCTCGCTCGCCGGCGGCTGCTCGAACGAATCGTCGTCCGTGCCGCTCGCCGACGCGGCCGCGCGGCTGGGCCAGGCGAGCTGCCTGCGCCTGCGCGAGTGCAACGTGCTCGGCGCGCTGCTCCTGTCGCAGACGACCTGCGAGCAGCTCGCGTACAGCTATCGCAACGGCACGCTCGCGCACCTCGACGACTGGGTCGCCGCCGGCACCGTCGTCTACGACGCCGACGCGATGGCCGACTGCCTCGACGACGTCGCCGGCGCCGTGTGCAGCGCCTTCTCGGCCGACGTGATCGTCGACAACGGCCGCTGCGCCCAGGCGTTCGCCGGCCAGGTCGACGCCGGCGGGGCGTGCGAGGACACCACGCAGTGCCGCGCCGGCAACTACTGCGCCGACGAGTTGTCGTGCCCGGGCACCTGCCAGCCGCGCATCGCGGCGGCCGGCGCGTGCACGCTCGACGCCGAGTGCGCGGTCGGCCTCACCTGCGCGGGCGGCCACTGCGTCGCCCTCGGCCAGACCGGCGCGACCTGCGGCAGCGGCGATCTCCCGCAGTGCGCGATGGGCTTCCAGTGCGACACCGGCCGCGATCCGGCGACCTGCCAGCCGATCACGCGCACCGCGGCGAGCGGCGCGCCGTGCAACCCGAACGGCGGCGTGCTCTGCGCGTCCGGCCTGGTCTGCGCGGAGGTCAACCTCGACCCGGCGACGTACCAGTGCGTCACCGCGGCGATGGCCGGCGGCGCCTGCTTCCGCGCGGTGCCGAGCGGCTGCCCGCTCGGCCAGGTATGCGTCGTCGAGAACGACCAGGACGCCGGGCTGTGCACCACGCAGGCCGCGGTCGGCCAGCCGTGCTTGACCGGCAGCGCCGTGCTGTTCGGCTGCGCCGCCGGCGCCGCGTGCGACTACGACACGGACCTGTGCGTCGCGATGGTCGACAACGGCGAGGCGTGCACGAGCAACGCGCAGTGCTTCGGCGACTGCGTCGGGAATGCGTGCGAGGACGCGCTGGCCTGCGACTGATCGAGCGGGGCTACGCGCCGGCGGCGAAGACGGCGCGGGCGCGGGCGATGTCGTCGGCGATCTGGGCGAGCAGCGCGTCGACGGAGTCGAAGCGGGCCTCGTCGCGCAGGCGGGCGACCAGCTCGACGCGCACGCGGCG
Organism: Kofleriaceae bacterium; assembly: GCA_035546475.1. Taxonomy (GTDB): domain Bacteria; phylum Myxococcota_A; class Polyangia; order Haliangiales; family Haliangiaceae; genus UBA2376. Next base: position 1,188 of record DASZXE010000332.1, on the reverse strand, counting down.
GTCGTAGAGGTCGCGGTCGAGATCGAGGACGTGGACCTCGAACGACAGCGGGCCGCGGTCGACGAAGGTCGGGTTGGTCCCCAGGCTGGCGACCGCGTGCCACGGGCCGCCGTCGCCGTCGCCGCCGCCGTCGCCGTCGAGGAGCCGGAGGGTGACCGCGTAGATGCCGGGCGCCAGCACGAGGTCGCCGTCGGGCGCGAGGTTGGCGGTCGGGATGCCGAGGCCGCGGCCGCGGCCGGCGCCGCGCACGACCACGCCGTCGACGTCGTGGCGGCGGCCGAGCAGCCGGCGGGCGCGCTCGAGGTCGCCGCCGCGCAGCGTGCCGCGGATGCGCGTCGACGAGACGACCTCGCCGTCGACGGTCACCGGCTCGACGAGCGCGACCTCGGCGCCGAGCCGGCCGGCGTCGGCGACGAGCGTGCTGGCGGTGCCGGTGCGCCCGCGGCCGTACGCGAAGTCGAGGCCGACCACGATCGTGTGGGCGCCGAGCGCGCCGACCAGCAGGTCGGCGACGAACGCGGGCGCGGGCATCGCGGCGAGCTCGGTCGAGAACGGCTCGACGATCACGACGTCGACGCCGGCCGCCTCGAGGAGCTCGAGCTTGCGCGCCGGCGTGGTGAGGCGCGGCGGCGCCAGCTCGGGGACCAGCACCTGCACCGGGTGCGGCTCGAAGGTGAGCACGACCGACTCGCCGTCGGCGGCGGCCGCGGCGGCGCGGGCCCGCTCGATCAGCGCGGCGTGGCCGCGGTGGACGCCGTCGAAGTTGCCGATCGCGATCGCCGGCGCGCGCAGCGGCCGGGTCAGCGCCCGGTGGCCGGCGAAGACTTCCATGGCGCGGCAGCATACGAGGAAACCCGCGCGCGGTCGCGGTCGGCGGCGGTGGACGCGCTCCGCCACGCGGGCGGCACGATCGCGATCACGGCCAGCGCGGCGGCGATCGCCCATGCCCCCGTGCCCGTGCCCGTGCCCCTCCCCATCCCCGTGCCGGTGCCGGTGCCCGTGCCCGCCGGGGCGCGCGGGCGCGTCGCCTCCTCCAGCCGCTCGGCGGCGCGCGCGGCGGCCGCCACCGCCTGGCCGAGGCCGATGGCGAGCGCGACGATCGCGACCGGCGCAACCGGCTGCGACGGCGGCAGCGCGGCCAGGAGGCCGGCCACCAGCGCGCAGGCCATCCACCGATCGGCGCGGGCG
>DASZXE010000331.1:0-3941 GCA_035546475.1 Kofleriaceae bacterium | reverse complement strand
CTCTTCTACCTCGGCGGCGGCGGCCACGGCGCCCAGGCCGCGTCGCGCTCGAGCTGCACCGCGCGCGGCGGCGGCGCCGGCGGCGGCGGGCTGCTCCTCTACTCGCCGACGTCGATCCGCGTGGGCGCCACCGGCAAGATCGAGAGCAACGGCGGCGGCGGCGGCGGCGGCCGCTTCTGCCAGTCGGTCGGTACGCTCGCCGGCTCCGGCGGCGGCGCGGGCGGGCAGCTCGAGCTGCAGGCGCCGCAGGTCTGGATCGACGACGGCGGCCTCGTGATCGCGAACGGCGGCGCCGGCGGCGGCGGGGCCAACAACGCCGGCAGCGGCAACGACGGCATGGCCGGCGGCGATGGCGCGGACTCGCTCGGCGTCGCCACGCCGGGCGGCCATGGCAGCGGCACCGGCGGCGCGGGCGGCGCGGGCAGCATCGGCGCCGGCTTCGGCGGCGCGGGCGTCGACGTCGAGTCGGGCGCGAACGGCGGCGGCGGCGGCGGCGGTGGCGGCCGCATCGCGATCCGCTACCGCGGCCCGCGGCCCCAGCTCCTGACCAGCCCGCCCGCCACGTTCGCGAGCTACTGAGCCGCGCCGCTCCTCGGCGCCGGCCGCGGACGGCCGCCGCGCGGCACGCCGCCGGAGGAGTGCCGTGAAGCCGTTGCGCGACGTCTCCGCTGCGCGTCGAGGCCCGTGACGGCCGGCTCCCTGACGGCTCGGCCGCGGTCGCGGCGGCCGAGGCCAGCGAGCGATCAGCCGCGGTCGAGCTCGCCGGTCCAGTAGAGATAGTCGCGCCAGGCGTCCGGCATCGAGCCGAGGCTGACGCGGATGGTGACCGCGGGCACCCAGCGCGGCTGGTGCGGCTCGGCGAGCAGCTTCATGCCGGCCTGCGCCGGCGTGCGCCCGCCCTTCTCGCGGTTGCAGTCGTGGCAGCAGGTGACGATGTTCGTCCACTCGGTGCGCCCGCCCTGCGAGCGCGGGATGACGTGGTCGTACGTCAGCTCGGCGACGCCGAGCCGCGTCGAGCAGTACTGGCAGGTGTAGCTGTCGCGCGCGTAGATGTTGACCCGCGAGAACTTCACCGGCTTGTGGTGGCGGCGGAACGCGCGCAGGAGCCGCACCACCGCCGGGATCTTGATGACCAGGCTGATCGAGCGGACGTCGTGCGAGTACTCCTCGATCACCTCGACCTTGCCGAGGAAGAGGAGCGTGATCGCGCGCTGCCACGTGATCACCTTGATCGGTTCGTAGCTCTGCGACAGGAGGAGGGTGCGGCTGGCCGTTGCGCTGGCGTCCATGGACGACGGACCAACGTTAGCATCGAAGGGTGCGGCATGCCGTCGCGCCATTTGAACTTGAAAACGACTTTCAAGTTAGCTAGCGTCAGGGCGTGTCGTCCCTCGCCGAAGCCGCTCATCGCCGCCCCGTCGTCATCCACCGCGTGACCGGCGACCGCGGGTTCCGCCGCCGGCTGATGGAGCTGGGCCTGGTGCCCGGCACGCAGGTGACGATCACCAACGTCGCCCCGCTCGGCGATCCGATCGAGATCGAGGTGCGCAAGGGCCGGCTGTCGATCCGCCGCGTCGAGGCGGCCAGCGTCCTCGTGGACCGCTGACGATGACGACCCCCGGCCGCAGGGTCGCGCTGTGCGGCAACCCGAACACGGGGAAGACGTCGATCTTCAACCTGCTGACCGGGGCGCAGGGGCGCGTCGGCAACTACCCGGGCGTCACCGTCGACCGCCGGGTGGCGGTGCTGCGCGGGCGCCCCGACGTCGAGGTGATCGACGTCCCCGGCACCTACAGCCTGGTCGCCCGCTCGGCCGACGAGCGGATCGCGCTCGACGTCATCGCCGGGCTCGGCGGCGAGCGGCTGCCCGAGCTGCTGGTCGTCTGCGTCGACGCGACCCAGCTCGTGCGCAGCCTCTACCTGCTCTTGCAGGTGCAGGAGCTCGGCCGGCCGTGCGTGGTCGCGCTGACGATGACGGACGAGGCGGGCAAGGCCGGCGCCGATCCGGGCCGGCTCGCGCAGGTGCTCGGCTGCCCGGTGGTGCCGGTGGTCGGCCGCACCGGCAAGGGCGTCGACGTGCTGCGCCTCGCGATCGAGCAGGGGCTGAAGGTGCCGCCGCCGGCGGCGCCGTGGCGGTGGACGCCGAGCGAGGAGCTGGCGGCGCGCCTCGACCTCGTCGAGCAGGCGCTGCCGGCCGGCTGGCCGCGCTCGCGCGGGCTGGCGCTGTGGGCGCTGATGTCGCTCGGCGACGACGAGCTGTCCGGGATCCCGGACGAGCTGCGGACCGCGGTCGCGCGCGCGCTCGGCCCCGATCACGCGGCGCGCGCGGCGGCCGGCGCGTCGGTCGACGACGAGGCGGTGCTCGGCCGCTACCGCTGGCTCGATCGCACGATCGCGCCGCTGCACGGCTCGGGCGATCACCGGCGGCTCACCGACCGCATCGATCGCGTGCTGCTCCACCGGCCCGGCGGCCTGGTCGTCTTCGCCGGGATCATGTTCGTCCTGTTCATGTCGCTCTTCACGTGGGCGCAGCCGGCGATCGACCTCATCGACCACGGCTTCGGCTGGCTGGGGACCGAGGTCAAGCACGTGCTGCCGCCGGGCGTGATCGCCGACTTCCTCGCCGACGGCGTCATCGCCGGCGTCGGCTCGGTGCTCGTCTTCCTGCCGCAGATCCTGCTGCTCTTCTTCTTCCTCGGGCTGCTCGAGGACCTCGGCTACCTGGCGCGGGTCGCGTACCTGATGGACCGGATCATGCGGTCGATGAACCTGCACGGCCGCGCGTTCGTGCCGATGCTGTCGGGCTTCGCCTGTGCGGTGCCGGCGATCATGGCGACCCGCACGATGGAGCGGCAGCGCGACCGCACGCTGACGATGCTGGTCATCCCGCTCATGACCTGCTCGGCGCGGTTGCCGGTCTACACGCTCGTCATCGCCGCGATGTTCCCGGCCGGCAACCTCGCCGGCATCTCGACGAAGAGCCTGCTGATGGTCGCGATGTACGCGTTCAGCGTGCTGACCGCGCTGGCGGCGGCGTGGATCCTCGGCCGCACCGTCAAGCCGCTGAAGGCGAAGCGGCTGCCGTTCGTGATCGAGCTGCCGCCGTACCGGGTGCCGCGCGCGCGCGACCTCCTGCGCATGATGTGGAGCAAGACGCGGGTGTTCCTCACCGAGGCGGGGACGGTGATCCTCGCCTGCACGATCGCGCTGTGGGCGCTGCTCTACTTCCCGCGCGCGCTGCCGGCCGACGCGCCCGACTACCGGACGCAGATCGCGGCGGCGAGCGCGGCCGGCGACGGCGAGCGGGTCCACCGGCTCGAGGCCGAGCGCGACGGCGCGCTGCTCGAGCACAGCTACGGCGCGCGGCTCGGCAAGGCGATCGAGCCGGCGATCGCGCCGCTCGGCTTCGACTGGAAGATCGGCGTCGGCATCGTCGGCGCGTTCGCGGCGCGCGAGGTGTTCGTGGCGACGATGGGCGTCATCCACGGCGTCGGCGACGACGAGACCAGCCTGCGCGACAAGCTGCGGCGCGAGCGCGATGCGCACGGGCACCCTCGCTACACGCCGCTGGTCGGCCTGTCGCTGATGGTCTTCTTCGCGCTCGCCTGCCAGTGCATGAGCACGCTGGCGGTCGTCAAGCGCGAGACCGGCGGCTACCGGTGGCCGCTCTTCATGCTCGGCTACATGACGGTGCTGGCGTGGACCGTCAGCTTCCTCGTCTTCCAGCTCGGGCGGCTGCTCGGCTTCTAGCTCAGATCAGATCCTCGGCGGCGCGCGCGCTGGCGGCGTCGTCGGGGCCGTCGGCGTCGGGCGCGGCGTCGGCCACCGCGTCGGGATCGACGATCGGGATCGTCCCCGACGACGCCGGCACCGTCCTCGGCGGTGCGGGCGGCTCGCCGGCGGCGGCCGCGCGCGCGGCGGCGCGACGCTCGATCGCCTCG
>DASZXE010000330.1:0-6580 GCA_035546475.1 Kofleriaceae bacterium | reverse complement strand
CGCCGATCGCGGCGAGCTGCGCGCGCAGCGAGCCGAGCCCGACCGACCGGACCGCGACGACGAACGCGACCACGGCGACCGCCATCGAGGCGAGCGTGAGCCAGCGGGCCCAGCGCCGGCGCGGCGCGGCGTCGGCGGAGGCGGCGGGAGGCACCGGCGCAGCGGGCTGCGCACCGTCGGGCGCGGGCGCGGGCGCGGCAGGCGTCGCATCGGTCGCGGTCGCGGGCGCGGCCGCGGGCTCGGGCGGGGTCTCGGACAACGGCTCACGGTACACGGACGGCGCGGCTGCGACGAACGTCACGTCGCCGCGCGTGCTCGCCGCCGCCGCCCATGTACTAAGGTGGGCCGGTGCTGCTGGCCGACCTCGCCCGGACGTCGACGGAGGTGGCGGCCACCTCTGGCCGCACGGCGAAGATCCAGCGGCTGGCGGCCTGCCTGAAGGCGCTGGCGCCCGAGGAGCGCGCGATCGGCGCCCGCTACCTGGCCGGCGAGGTGGGGCAGGGCAAGCTCGGCATCGGCCACGCGCTCGTCGGCGAGGCGCAGGGCGGCACGCCGGCCGCCGCCGCGCCGAGCCTCACCGTCCTCGACGTCGATCGCGCGTTCACCGAGCTCGCCGCGATCTCCGGCGCCGGCTCGCAGCGCGCGCGCCGCGAGCGCCTCGGCGCGCTGTTCGGCGCCGCGACCCCCGACGAGCGGACGCTGCTCGCCGGGCTGATCGGCGGCGGCCTCCGCCAGGGCGCGCTCGACGGCATCGTCGTCGAGGCGATCGCGCGCGCCGCCGGGCTGCCGGCCGCCGACGTGCGCGGCGCCCACATGCGGGCCGGCGACCTCGGCGTGGTCGCCGACGCCGCGCTCACCGACGGCGCCGCCGGCCTCGCGCGCTTCTCGATCCAGCTCTTCCGCCCGCTCTTGCCGATGCTGGCCTCGCCCGCCGAGGACGTCGCCGACGCGCTCGCGCAGCTCGGCACCGCCGCCTTCGAGCACAAGCTCGACGGCGTGCGCCTGCAGATCCACCGCGACGCCGGCGAGATCCGCGTCTTCACCCGCGGGCTCAACGACGTCACGGCGCTCGTCCCCGAGGTGATCGAGGCGGTGCGCGCGCTGCCGCTCCGCCGGGCGATCCTCGACGGCGAGGCGATCGCGCTGCGCGCCGACCGCCGGCCGTGGCCGTTCCAGACCACGATGCGCCGCTTCGGCCGCAGCGGGGACGACCCGGCGCTGCGGGCCGAGCTGCCGCTCAGCCTCGCGCTCTTCGACGCGCTCGTGATCGACGATCGCGAGCTGGTCGGCCGCGAGCTGCGCGAGCGCCGGGCGCTGCTCGACGAGGTCGCGCCCGCGCTCGTGGTGCCGCGCATCGTCACCGCCGAGCCGGAGGAGGCGAGCCGCTTCCTCGCCGACGCGTTCGCGCTCGGCCACGAGGGCGTGATGGCCAAGGACCTCGCCAGTCCGTACGACGCCGGCCGGCGCGGCGCCTCGTGGCTCAAGCTCAAGCGCGCCCACCGGCTCGACCTCGTCGTCCTCGCCGCCGAGTGGGGCTCCGGCCGCCGCACCGGCCTGCTGTCGAACCTGCACCTCGGCGCGCGCGACCCGGCGACCGGCGGCTTCGTGATGCTCGGCAAGACGTTCAAGGGCCTCACCGACGAGGTGCTGGCCTGGCAGACCCGCGAGCTGCTCGCCCGCGCGGTCGAGCGCGACCGCCACGTCGTCCACGTGCGGCCGGAGCTGGTCGTCGAGATCGAGCTGTCCGACGTGCAGCGCTCGCCCCATTATCCCGCCGGGCTGGCGCTGCGGCTCGCCCGCGTCGTCCGCTACCGCGACGACAAGCCGGCGAGCGAGGCCGACACCCTCGACGCCGTGCGCGCGATCGCGATCGCCGCCGGCGTGCTCGAGCCGTAGGTCATGGGCCGGGGAAGCCGGCCTGCGCCAGCTTCTGGCGGATCTGCGCGGGCCGCGCGGCGATCCACGCGCGCCAGTTGGCGTTCGCGCTCTCCCACGTCGCCATGCTGTACTCCTTGCGCGGATCGGCCTGGACGTCGGCCATGATCTGGTCGTGGATCTGCTGGGCGCGACGGACCAGGTCGAGTGACTCGAACGTCGCCGCCGCCTCGCGCAGGCGCGCCGCGAACAGCGCCTTGCACTCGGTGTTCTGCAGGCAGAGCTGGGCGACGCGGCCATTGGGGCCGAACGGGTTCACGTCGCTGCCCATCGTCTGGTCGAGGCCCGACGGGAGGAAGTGCCAGAGGCCGGTCGACGGGTCGTGGTAGATGCGATAGTTGTTGACGATGTTGAGCTCGTAGCTGTCCCAGTGACCGAGCACGCTCGCGGCGGCCCAGTCGGACAGGAACTCGTCGAGATCGAGGAACTGACGCGCTGCCGGCAGGAACTGACCTGCAGGAATGGCATCGAGCTTGGCGACGAAGTCGCGGACCGGATCGTACGTCTGCGGATCCGAGCCGACGTCGTCGGGCGCGTCGCACTCGCTCGGGTGGAACTCGCGCGTCAGGCACTTGTTGTCGACGTCGCCGACCGGCAGGTTCTGACTGGCGACGTCGCACCAGTAGGTGCCCTCGTACAGCATGCCGGCGTTCGACTTGTACCAGCGCTTGAGCATCGGCCGCTCGACGCTCTCGACGAGCTGGTAGACGCCCCAGTACGCCCCATTGACGTTCACGCGGACGGTGGCAATGCGCGCCGAGCCGACGCCCATCGCGTGGAAGAACTCGTACGCGACGCGCTCGTGGCCGGCCGTCTGGTCCTGCACGCCGTTGTTGAGCGTGATCGTCCGCTGGCCGGCGTAGCGGCGGTGCTCCGGGCAGCCGGGCACGTCGGGGTCGTCCCACTCGAGGTTGATCTTGAACTCGCCCTTGCCCGACAGGTTGCGCGCCGAGCCGCAGCCGCCCTTGGCGTGGATGCCGACGTCGTCGAAGCGCTGGCCGCCGATCGTGATCGCGCCCTTGTGGTAGGTGCGCTCGAACGGGACGCAGCCGGGCGGACGCGCCTCGGCGTTGATGGCGTCCCAGCTATCCTGCGGGATCTCGAGGTAGATGTCCTGGATCTTCGTGTCGTCGAAGAGGGCGCGCGAGCCGTCGTCGGTGTGGAAGGTGCGCCACGCGCTCCAGTCGCTCCACGTCGAGCAGTCGTGATCGCCGACCGGCGGGCGCGCGTCGCGGTAGCGCACGCGCACCGCGTAGTCGGTGTCCTCCTGGACGTCCTCGAGGCCGAAGTCGAAGACGCCGTCGGAGATCTTCACGACCGCCGGCATCGACGACATCTGCGCCGACCAGATGCGCGAGGTCTCGACGCCGAGCGGCGACACCGCCCACAGCTCGACCTCGGCGCCCCCCATCGCGTCGCCGTCCGGGTCCGAGAACTGTGACGCGGAGATGGCGATCTCGTCGCTGAGCAGATCCGAGGCGCCCGCGAACGGGGTCACCACCACCGGCGCGGCCGGCGGCCGATCGACGGTGCACGACGGGTCCGCGGTCGAGAAATCGTCGGGAAGGGTTCCGCCGCAACTCACCGCAAGCAAGGCAACTCCTGCGAAGACGACGGCTCTCATATGGCGCACGATGGTAGCAGCGACACGATCGGCCGGATGATCGTTCTGCATGTAGGTGCGGAGCGCAGGCCGATCGCGGCCCGGTCCGACCGCCTGCCGGCACGCGGGCGCCCGCGACGCCGTCGAGAGGCAGCTTCGGGCGACGACCTGGGCGCCATCGGCGCCTGCCGCACGACCGAGGCGGCGGCGCGCTACCATCCGGGCGCGATGGCCGAGCCTGGTCCGAGCGGCCGCGAGCCGACGCTGCCGGCGGGAGGCGCCGCGGAGGCGATCGACGGCGGCGACGATCGGCTCGCGGCCGGCGCGGCGGCGGGCGACTACGTCGTCGATCATCACGTCGGCGCCGGCGCGATGGGCGACGTCTATGCCGGTCACCATCCGGTGATCGGCAAGCGGGTCGCGATCAAGGTGCTCAAGCGGGCGCTGGCGCGGCGGCCGGAGGCGGCGGCGCGGTTCCTGCGCGAGGCGCGCGCGGTCAACCAGGTCGATCACCCGGGTGTCGTCGACGTGTTCGCGATCGGGCGGCTCGAGGACGGGCGGCTCTTCCTCGTCATGGACCTGCTCGACGGGCGGCCGCTGCGCGACCGGCTCGCGGGCGGGCCGCCGCCGCCGGCGCTCGCGCTGCGCGTGCTGCGCGAGATCGCGGCCGCGCTCGATGCGGCGCACGGCAAGGGTGTCATCCACCGCGACCTCAAGCCGGACAACGTCGTGCTGACCGGACCCGACGACGCGCCGACCGCGCACGTGCTCGACTTCGGGCTCGCCCGCCTGGTGGCGGACGCCGCGGGCGCGGGTGCGGCGGGCGCGGCTGACGCGGGCGCGGGGGCGGGCGCGGGCGCGGCGGCGCCCACGCCGGGGACGCTGACCGGCGAGGGCGTGTGGCTGGGGACGCCGGCGTACATGGCGCCCGAGCAGTGGGGCGGCGACCGCGCGACGGCGGCCTCGGACCGCTACGCGCTGGGCATCCTGGCGTACGAGCTGCTGTGCGGGAAGGTGCCGTTCTCGGCGGCGAGCCTGCCGGCGATGATGGAGCAGCACTTCCGCGCGGCGGTGCCGTCGGTGACGGCGGCCGGCGGACGCGCGGGCGGGGCGGCGTTGCCGGCGGCGGTCGATCGCGTCCTGGCGCGCGCGCTGGCGACGGATCCGGCCGATCGCTACCCGACGGCGGCCGCGCTCGTCGACGATCTCGAGGCGGCGCTCGGCGGGCGCGCGGTCGCGGGCGCGAAGGCGGCGGTTCGTCCGGCAACCGGACGAGGCGCGTGGCTGGCCGGCGGCGCGGCCGGCGCGGTGATGATCGCCGGCGTGGTGGTGGTGCTCGGGGGGACGGGCCGTCACGCCGCGAGGCGCGGCGCGGCGCCGGCCGGCGCGATGCTCGAGATCTCGTCGAACCCGCCGGGCGCGCGCGTGATGGAGGGCGGCCAGGATCGCGGCGCCACGCCGATGGTGCTGCCGGCGGTGCCGGGCCACGAGGTCGTGCTCGACCTGGTGCGGCCGGGATACGTGAGCGCGCGCCGCGTCGTGACCGCGCGCGCCGGCGAGCCGGTCGCGGTCAACGCCGACCTCGCGCTGGTGACCGGCTTCGAGGGCGTGTGGGCGCTGCCCGACGGCGGTGGCCTGCGCGCGTTCGAGCGGCGCGGCGATCAGGTCGCCGGCTTCGAGCTGACGTCGGCGGACGGGCCGCGCGAGTTCCTCCGCTTCTTCGAGTTCGTGCCGAGCGCGTCGGGCGTCGTCTTCACGGCGACCGAGCCGTTCGTCGACGAGCGCGCCCCCGACGAGCCGAGCTGCAACATCCCGCTGCGCGCGGAGTACCGCTACGAGCCGGGCGCGGACCACCTGGAGCTGCGCCGCGAGCGCGCGCAGTACACGCTGGTCGGCGGACGCTGCCGGCTGTCGGCGACGCTGTGGTCGGATCCGGTGGCGCTCGAGCGGATCGCCGGCGCGCCGGAGGACGCGGTGTGGGCGGAGTCGCGGGCCGGGGCCGGCCCGGTGAACGCCGACGTGCCGGCGCCCGCACAGCCGCCGGCGCCCGCGCAGCCGGTCGCGAAGGACGTGGACGATGGCGAGAAGCTGAAGCCGCCGCCGCCGCGCGCGAAGCCACCGGCGAAGATCGCGCCGGCGCCTCCGTCGGCGTCGTCGGCCGGACCGCCGGCCGCGCGCAACGACGCCTGGCGGCCCGCCGACGATCAGCACGTCGGCAGCGATGCGTCCAGAACGGTCGCGCCGGCGAGCGCGAACGCGCCGGAGCCGCAGCAGGTCGCGAACGCCCAGGCCGTGCCGCCGCCGCAGCAGGCCGTGAACGCGCCGGAGCAGCAGGCCGTGAACGCGCCGCCCGCGAACGTCCAGGCCGCGCCCCAGCAGGTCCTGCAGCCGGCCGCTCCGCAGCAGGTCGCGAACCCGTTCACGGTCCCGCAGCCGCCCCGCCGCAAGTGACGCCGGGCGCACCGCTGCGAGAGGCGTGCGTGAGCCGCGCAAGTGAGGTCGATCGCTCGCGGTCTGGCGGCCATTCGGGACGCGACGATTTTGCGCCCCCCGACTGGCGCGGTGTACGCTGACGAGGTGCCAAGCCCGAGCGAGGACGACCTCGCCCGCCGGGAGCTGACCCGCACGCTCGACGGACTCCACACCGATCCGCAGCGAGCGATGGGGCTGCACGCCGGCGCGACGCCCGACGACGTCCGCCGCGCCTTCAAGGAGATGGCGAAGCGGTACCATCCGGCGCGCTTCGCGCGGCGCGAGCAGGATGTCGTGCGGCTCGCGAACGAGGTCTTCCTCGCCATGCGCGAGGCGCAGGAGGACCTGCTCGCCGCCCTCGGCGCCGGCATCGGCAGCGGGCCGCGTGGGCCGATGGCCCCGATGGGTCGCACGCCGACCGCCAGCCCGGCGCCGCCGCCGGCCTCCGCGCCGAGGCCGATCGGCGCCGCACCCGGCGCGGTCTCGCGCACGCCGACGCCGCCGGGCCGCGCGCCGATCGTGCCAGCAGCGCCGGCGATCTCGCGCACGCCGACGCCCCAGGGCCGCCCG
>DASZXE010000329.1:0-3382 GCA_035546475.1 Kofleriaceae bacterium | reverse complement strand
GATCGCGTCGATCGCGCGCGGCGCGTACGAGCCGGATGGCGCGTTCGCGGGGCTGGTCCCGCCGGAGGAGCTGGCGGCGGCGGTCGGCGACGGAGGAGGCCGCGGCGATCATCGGCGCGGGCACGACGTCAGCCACGGGCTCGCGGCGGCGGCGTGGCGGGCGTTCGCCCCCGGCGCGCGGCCGGAGCTGCGCGCGCGGCTCGATGCGTTTCGCCGCGCGAACGCGGGCTGGCTCGAGCGCGATGCGCTGCACGCGGCGCTGGCGGCGGTGTACGGGACGGGCGATGCGCGGCGGTGGCCGGACGACGTCGAGCGGACGCTGTGGGCCGCCGACGACGACGTGCGCCGGGAGAGGCGCGCGGCGCTGGCGCGGACGCACGCGGAGGCGATCGAGCGGTATGCGTTCGCGCAGCTCGTCGCGCACGTCGAGCACGCGCGCGTGCGGGCGCACGTGGCGGCGCTCGGGCTGTCGCTGTATGCCGACCTGCAGGTCGGGTACAGCGAGACCGACGCGTGGACGCAGGCGGCCGCGTTCATGCCGCGCTACCTGATGGGCGCGCCGCCGAGCCGCACGAACCCCGACGGACAGCCGTGGGGCTATCCGGTGCTGGATCCGGCGCAGCTCGAGGCAGGCGGCGCTGCGCGGGCGCTGGTGCGGGCGCGCGCGGACAAGGCGTTCGCCGAGTACGACAGCCTGCGCGTCGATCATCCGCACGGGCTGGTCTGCCCGTGGGTGTATCGCGCCGAGGCCACGCCGCCGCTCGCGGCGGTGCGAGGCGGCGCGCGGCTGTTCGAGTCGCCCGACCTGCCGGACCATCCCGAGCTGGCGCGGTGGGCGCGCGTCGAGCCGGCGCAGCTCGACCGCTCGCAGCCGCGCCACGGCGACCACTGGGTGCGCGCGCTGACGCCGGCGCAGGTCGATCGCTACGCGGTGCTCGTCGACGAGCTGGTGGCGGCGGCGCGCCGGCATGGCCGCGATCCGGCCGACCTGTCGTGCGAGGTGCTGAGCACGATGCCGCGCCCGCTCGGCGCGGTGCTCGCGCGCCACGGGCTCGGGCGCTGGCGCGTGCTGCAGAAGGCGAACCTCGACGATCCGGCCGATGTCTATCGCAGCGAGCAGGCGGCGCGCGCCGACTGGGTCATGCTCGGCACCCACGACACCGCGTCGATCTTCGCCGTGCTCGACGGCTGGGACGAGGCCCGCCGCGCGCGCTGGGCGACGCACCTGGCGCGGAGGCTCCGGCTGCCGCCGTCGGCGGAGGCGGTGGGCGCGCTGGCCGGCGAGCCGGGCCTCTTCGCCGCGGCGATGCTCGCCGACGGGCTCGCGTCGCCGGCCGAGAACGCGCTCGTGTTCTTCGCCGACCTGTTCGGCTACCGCGAGCGCTTCAACGCGCCGGGGACGGTGAACGACGACAACTGGTCGCTGCGGCTGCCGTCGACGTTCGCCGACGTCTACCGCGAGCGGCTGGAGCGCGGCGCGGCGCTCGACCTGCCGCGCGCGATCGCCCTCGCGCTGCACGTCCGCGGCGCAGCGCCGGCGCTGATCGCCCGCACCGCCGCCGCCGGCACGCCGCTGCCACCGCTGCTCGCCGCCGCGCTGCGAGCGCCACCGTCGCCCGCGTAGCGAGGTCAGTCTGGGCGGCGGCGGAGGAAGACGGCGCCGAGCGGCGGCAGCAGCAGGTTGATCGAGAACGGCCGGTCGTGGGCGCGGACCGGCACGGCCTCGACGCCGCCGAGGTTGCCCTGGCCGCTGCCGCCCAGCTCGTGCGCGTCGGTGTTGAGCAGCTCGTCCCAGGTGCCGGCCGCGATCACGCCGACCCGCACGTTCGGCCGCGGCACCGGCGTGAAGTTGAGCCCGACGATCACCCGCTCGCCGCTCCGCGCGAGCCGCTCGAAGACCAGGATGCTCTGCTCGCGATCGTCGACGATGAGCCAGTGGAAGCCGCCCGGCTCGCAGTCGAGCTCGTGCAGCGCCGGCTCCGTCCGGTACAGCCGGTTGAGCTCGCCGACCAGGAGCTGGATCTGCCGGTGGCCCGGATCGTCGAGCAGGTGCCAGTCGAGGCTGCCGTCGTGATTCCACTCGCGCTCCTGCGCCAGCTCGCCGCCCATGAACAGCAGTTTCTTGCCGGGCTGCGCATACAGGTACGCGTAGAGCAGGCGCAGGTTGGCGAGCTTCTGCCACGGATCGCCCGGCATCTTGCCGACCAGCGAGCCCTTCAGGTGCACCACCTCGTCGTGGGAGAGCGGCAGCACGAACGCCTCCGAGTAGAGGTAGAGGCCGCGCATCGTCAGCTCGTTGTGGTGGTGCGTGCGGTGGATCGGATCGCGCGCGAAGTACGACAGGGTGTCGTGCATCCAGCCGAGGTCCCACTTGAAGTCGAAGCCGAGGCCGCCCTCCCAGCCCGGCGCGGTCACCTTCGGCCACGACGTCGACTCCTCGGCGATCGTGATGACCTCCGGGTGCTCGCGGTGGAGCGCCTCGTTGAGCCGCTGCAGGAGATCGACCGCCTCCCAGTTCTGGTTGCCGCCCTGATCGTTGGGCACCCACTCGCCGCCGCGCCGGCCGTAGTCGCGGTAGAGCATGGTCGCGACGCCGTCGACGCGCAGGCCGTCGACGTGGAACCGCTCGATCCACGCCATCGCGCTCGACAGCAGGAAGCTGCGCACCTCCTGGCGCCCGTAGTCGAAGATCTGCGTGTTCCACTCCGGGTGATAGCCGCGCCGCGGGTCGGCGTACTCGTAGAGCGGCCCGCCGTCGAACCAGGCGAGGCCGTGCTCGTCGCTCGGGAAGTGGGCCGGCACCCAGTCGAGGATCACGCCGATGCCGGCCTGGTGGAGGCCGTCGATCATCGCCATCAGGTCCTCGGGCTCGCCGTAGCGCGACGACGCCGCGAAGTAGCCGGTCGTCTCGTAGCCCCACGAGCCGTAGAACGGGTGCTCGGCGAGCGGCAACAGCTCGACGTGGGTGAAGCCGACCCGCTGCACGTACTCGATCAGCTCCGGCGTCAGCTCGCGGTAGGTCAGCGACCGGTTCTGCTCCTCGACGACGCGCCGCCACGAGCCGAGGTGGACCTCGTAGATCGACATCGGCGCCCGCCGGTGCTGCACGCTGCGCCGCGCCTCCATCCACGCCTGGTCGCCCCACGCGTGGCTGCGGTGCCAGATGATCGACGCGGTGCCGGGCGCCTGCTCGTCCTTGCGCGCGTACGGGTCGGCCTTGGCGGCGCGCCAGTCGCCGCGCCGTACCTCGTACTTGTAGAGCGCGCCGTGGCCGACGCCGGGGACGATCGCCTGCCAGACGCCGGTGTCGCCGACGCGGTGCATCGGCGTCGCGCCGCCCTGCCAGCCGTTCCAGTCGCCGATCACGCTGACGGCGTCGGCG
>DASZXE010000328.1:0-1983 GCA_035546475.1 Kofleriaceae bacterium | reverse complement strand
CGGCAGCGGCGGTGGCCGCGGCGGCGGCGGGCGGTCCCCGGCAGGCGGCTCGGCCATCGATCGTGAATGCTATCAGACGGTCCGCCGCCGCGCGCGCTCTCGCCCATCGCCCGGCGGGCGCCGCGGCCGTGGTACATCGCGGCCGTGCACGCCGGCCGGATCGCCTTCAGCCTCGCCTTCAGCCTCGCCTCCAGCGTCGCCCTCGCGGCCCTCGCCTCCGGCTGCTCGGATCCGGGCTCCAGCGCCGGCGCCACCGACGCCGCGCCCGACGCGCCGGCCGACGCCGCGCCCGATGCCGGCGGCAAGGACGCGAACTGCGCGTCGACGTTCGGCACCGCGCTCACCAACGCGTTCGGCCGCGTCGACGGCACCGTCGTCGCCGTCGTCGAGCCCGGCAACGAGCGCTGCGCCCTGCCGAACAGCGATCACGTCGTCGTGCAGCTCGCCTTCGGCGGCGACGTCTATCGCATGGTCGTCAACGTGAAGTCGGACATCGGCGATCCGGACATCAAGGTGCAGACGGTGCAGGCGCCGCTCCTCGCGCCCGCGTTCGCGCCCGGCTGGCACCCGGGGCTGTCCGTCGACTATCCGCGCGAGTTCTCGGTGCACAGCGGCGACGCGGCCTGGCAGTCGCTCGACCTCGCCGCCGCGTCGACGTGGGTGTCGGATCCGATCGAGATCGGCGCGCCGATCTCCGTCTACGCGACCAGCTCCGGCGGGACGACGGCGGGCAGCGCGCACCTCGTCCACCGCAACGGCCAGAACCACGACGGCGCGATCGTTATCGATCCGACCGGCGCGTCGCCGCGCTGGCTGCTCTTCAGCTTCGCCGACCAGACCTTCTGACCGCTCGCGCGGGGCTCACGCTCCGTCGTCGTCCGACCAGGAAGCGCCGCCCCCGCCGCCGGCGCCGCTGGCGACCAGCACGCCGAGCAGCGCGGCGCCCGCGAAGGCGAGCATCGGCACCGCCGGCCAGCGCAGCAGCGTCGCCGCGATCGCCGCCGGCACGATCACGAACAGGCTCGTCCACAGCCCGACGTAGGCGGTGCGCGCGCGCCGGACGTCGTGCGGCGCGACCGGCAGCATCGCCGTCGAGCGCGGCAGCTCGATCGGCGCCCGCGCCACCGCGCGCCCGAGCCAGCGCGCGAGGAGCCCGGCGGCGGCCCCGCAGCCGACCAGCCACGGCAGCGGCTCCGCCGGCCGCACGCCGCCGACGACGAGCAAGGTCGCCGCCAGCACCACGCCGGCGAACACGACCAGCGGATAGCGCCGGCGCACGAGCCGCGCGATCCGATCGAAGACCGGCGCCGCGCCCGCGCCGAGGCGGCCGCGCACCAGCCGCTCGAGGAACGTCGCGCCGTGGATCTCGAGGTGCGCGTACGCCTGCCGGTCGAGCGCCGCGACCTCGCGCATCGCCAGCGGGTAGACCGTGCGCGCCGCGGCCGTCGCCGCCGCGCCGGCGACCAGCGCCGCGCCGACGATCACGCCGGTCGCGATCGGCCCGGCGGCACCGCGGCCGCCGACGATCCACGGCGCGGCATAGAGGACGCCGACCACCACGCCGGCGATCGTCGCGCCGGGCAAGGCGCCCATCACCGTCGTGTTCTCGACCCGGTAGTCGCCGGCCATCGACGAGGCGAGCTGCTCCATGCGGCCGGTCGCCACCAGCCACGCCGCCGCCAGGCAGATCCCCGGCAGGAGCGCGATCGTCGCCACCACCAGCGCGCCGGCCAGCGCGGCCCCGCGCGCGCCGCTCGCCGGATCGATCCAAGCCAGCGCGACGAGCGTCGGCGCGACGACGATCGCGCCGAGCAGCGCCGCCCGCGCGGCCCGCACGAGCGCGACCCACCACAGCGCCGCGCCGGGGATCGGCAGGCGCGCGAGGATGTGCGCGTCGCGCCGCCAGAACATGCGGTACGGCGCCGCGAACATGACCGGCACGAAGTCGGCGAGCAGCACGGCGACGACGACGCCGGTGCCGGG
>DASZXE010000327.1:0-10548 GCA_035546475.1 Kofleriaceae bacterium | reverse complement strand
GCCGCCCGCGGCCGCGCGGTCCGTCACGCCGCCCTCACGCGCGCCGACGTCGCGGCCGCCGACGAGCTGCTGGTGACGAGCGCTCGTCGCGGCGTCGCGCCGGTGATCGCGGTCGATGGGGTCCCACGCGTCCCCGGGCCGGTCGCCGCCGAGGCCGCCGCCGCGTACGCCGCCTGGATCGAGGCGGTCCGCGGCGGCGCGTAGGCTGCCGCGCCCGGCGCCGACCGACGCAGCGTCAGGGCGATCGGGATCACGCGGCCGGCGGGGCCACCCGCGCGAGGCCCCGGGCTATAGTGCGCCCGTGGCTCGCAAGGACGCCCGTACGCTGCGTGAGGAGGCAGCAAGGGCCAGCGCCGACGGCAAGCACCGCCGCGCCCTCGACTGCTACCTCGAGCTGGAGCGGCTCGAGCCCGCCGATCCGAGCTGGCCGAAGCGCGTCGCCGAGATCTACCGCCGCCTCGGCAAGAACGCGGAGGCGGTGGCCGCCTACGAGCGCACGATCGATCGCTACGTGCGCGGCGGCTTCCTCGTGCAGGCGATCGCGGTCTGCAAGATCGTGCTGCAGATCGAGCCGGCCCACGCGTCGACGCAGGACCGCCTCGCCGAGATCTCCGAGCAGCAGGCCGCCGGCCAGTCGCGGTTCGGCGCGCTCGCCGACCGCCACCGCTCGCTGCACGGCATCCCCGCGGTCGAGATGCTGCGCGCCGCCGAGGTGGCCGACCGGGGCCTCGATCGACGCCGGCGGCCGTCGTCGCTGCCGCCCGACGAGCCGATGCAGATCGAGCGGACGACCTCCGACGAGCTGACGGCGGTCCCGATCGACGTCGCGCCGGCGGTCACGCTCGCGCCGCTGTCGGCGGTGACCGGCCAGGACCTGCCGCCGATCGCGCCGGTCGTGCCGCCGCCGACGGGGCAGCTCCCGGTCCTCGGCCCGCAGGCGCCGCCGGCGCGCGCCGCGACCGCTCCGATCCCGGTGGCGCCGCCCGAGGCCACGCCCGCCGCGCGCGGCCTGCCCGAGGCGATCATGCCCGGCGACGAGCCGGCGGTCGCGCGCCGCCGTCCGCGCCGGATGTCGAGCGGCCCGGTCTACCTGTCGCCCGGCGCGCCGCTGGCCAGCGTGCCGCTGGCGACGATCCTGCCGGGCGCCGCCGATCCGCACCCGCGCGACGACGGCAGCCAGTCGGGCGTCTTCGTCATCCCGATCGACGAGGACCCGATCTACGAGCTGTCGCCGTCGGAGATCGACGACGCCGACGACGACGCCGACACCGTCGACGTCTCGCAGCGCACCGCGGTCGTGCCGTCCGACGGCCTCGCCGGCCACGGCCTCGACATCGCGATCGACGTCGCCCCCGCGATCGAGGCCGCGCCGCCGATCGTCCGCGCGCCGCGGGCGCCCACGCTCGACGAGCTCGACGAGGTCGAGGAGGATCCGGTCGTCGACGCCTCGGTCGAGCTCGACGAGGGCGACGGCGAGGATCCGCACGAACTGTCGGTCGAGGATCTCGAGGAGGTCAGCGACCCGGCGCTGCGCGGCCCGTACACGGCGACCGCGCGCCGCGCGCTGGCGTCGACGCCGCTGTTCTCGAGCCTGCCGGCCGCCGCGCTCGAGCAGCTCATCGAGCGGATCCAGCTCGTCGATCTCGAGCCCGGCCAGGTCCTCTTCCACCAGGGCGACCCCGGCGACAACCTGTACGTCGTCGTCGAGGGCGCCGTGCTCGTCTACAACGAGGGCCCGCCCCGCACCGAGCTGATGGTGCTCGGCCCCGGCAGCTTCTTCGGCGAGATCGCGCTGGTCACCGACCATCCGCGCTCGGCGACCGTCGAGGTCGAGCAGCCGACCCAGCTCCTGTCGATCGATCGCGACGCGGTGCGCGCGCTCATGCGCGACCATCCCGACGTGCTGCCGGTGCTGCTCCGCTTCGTGCGCGAGCGGCTGGTCGACAGCCTCGTGCGCACCCACCCGATGTTCGCGCCGTTCGGCGATCCCGACCGCCGCTACCTGGTCGGGCGCTTCCGCTTCGTCGAGATCGAGCCGGGCACCGTGTTCGTCGAGCAGGGCGCGAAGGTGACCGGCCTCTACGTGCTGATGGCCGGCCGCGCCGACATCCTGCGCGACGGCGCGGTGGTCGCGAGCCAGGGCGCCGGCGACATGGTCGGCGAGACGTCGGTGCTCGACCACAGCAACAGCCCGGTGACCGTCAAGGCGGCGGTCCGCTGCCTCGCGCTCTTCCTGCCCCGCCACGACTTCCACGAGATCATCATGACCCACCCGCAGGTGCTCTCGTACATCGGCGACCTCGCCGACGAGCGCACCAGGGCGTGGGCCGCGGTGAACCCGGAGACGATGCGCGTCAAGATGGTCTGACTACGCGCGCGGCGGGCGCAGGTAGGCGCGGGGCAGGGTGCCGGCCTGGAACTGGCGGCGCCGGTGCCGCTTGCCCCAGGTGCGGGCGCTGACGAAGGTGCCCGCGCCGACGAGGACGCCGGCGATCGCGACCAGCGGCCCGAGGCCGAGCAGCAGCCCGCCGAGCGCGATCACCATCGCGACGATCGCGCCGCTGAACGCCTGCCAGATGATGTCGGCGGCGTGCCGGCGCTGCCACGTGTCGTACTGCTGCTCGCACGCGGCGCACCAGCCCGTCGCGGTGACCTCCCCGGCAGCGCAGCGCTCGCACGGCATGTCCGTACCGTAGCAACCGTCGCGTGTTCGTCCGAGCCCTCGGCTACGGCGTGCCGTGCGGCGACACCGCGGCCGGGGGCGGAGGCGGCGGCGCGGGCGGGGTGGCGGCCGGTCCCGCGCTCGCGCCGGCCCCCGCCGGTGGCGCCGCCGGCGCCGGCTCCGGCGGCGAGCCCGTCGGCTTGATCCCGACCCGCGGGTCGACCACCAGCGCGCC
This sequence comes from Kofleriaceae bacterium, assembly GCA_035546475.1. Lineage (GTDB taxonomy): Bacteria > Myxococcota_A > Polyangia > Haliangiales > Haliangiaceae > UBA2376. The sequence goes on along the minus strand of DASZXE010000327.1, from coordinate 7,651 downwards.
GTCGATGAAGACCGCGTTGCTCCTCGCCGTCGGCGGCCGCCCGCCGGGTCCGACCGGCGCCGGCGCCGTCGCCCGCCGCGTGCCGGCGATCGGGTTCCAGCCGAGCGCGCTCGCGATCAGCGCCCCGCCGGCCAGGACCAGGATCGCGCCGACCAGCCCGTGGTGCCACCGCGGCACCGCGTAGAGCCCGCGCCGCTCCTTGCCGCGCTCCTCGTCGCTCGGCCCGCCGGTCGCGAGGTGGATCCGGTAGATGCCGTACAGGACCACCGCCGCAGCGATGACCAGCGCCAGCCACTGCGGCACGTGCATCCCCGCTCTCTACCACGCAGCGCCCGCGGTCGGCCGCACGTCGACCCGCCCGCGCGCGCCCGCGACGAGCGGCGAGTTGACAAAGGGGGGCGGGTCGCGCAAAGGTGCCGGGCCCTGCCGCCCGCCATGCCGTCACCCCATCCTAAGTACAAGGATTCCGCGGCGTTCTACGACGTGGACGGGACCCTCATCCGGATCAACATCGTCCACACGTTCGCGTTCTACGCGACCCGCCAGCCGTCGCTCATCGAGTCGGCGAAGCGGACGATCACCACCGCCGCGTCGGTGCCGCTGTTCTGGGCCGCCGACAAGATCTCGCGCAAGTGGTTCAACGAGATCTTCTACCGCTCGTACGAGGGCGCGTCCGAGGACCGCCTGCTCGAGCTGTCGGAGGAGCTGTTCGACGAGGTCATCAAGCCGAACATCTTCCCGCGCGCGCAGGACCTGATCGAGGAGTCGCGCCGCGCCGGCTGCCGCCAGGTGCTGCTGTCCGGCGCGCTCGACTTCACGATGCGCCCGCTCGCCCGCTACCTCGGCGCCGACGACCTCATCGCCAACCGCCTCGAGTTCGACGCCAGCGGCTACGCGACCGGCAAGCTGAGGAAGCCGTTCATCGCCGGCGCCAGCAAGGCCGAGATCATGCGCGACTACGCCGCCCGCCACGGCCTCGACCTCGCCCGCTCGTGGGCCTACTCCGACAGCTTCTCCGACTTCCCCATGCTCGCCGTGGTCGGCCACCCGACCGCCGTCAACCCCGACCTCCGGCTGCGCTCGATCGCGCGCAGCTACGACTGGCCGGTGCTCGACCTCGATCAGGACTAGGGCCAGACCATGCGCGCCATCCGCCCCCGCACCCGACCGCTCAGCCGCGAGCACGTCGTCACCATCGACACCGACTCGGCGCCGCGCATCATGTTCTACGGCGAGAACTTCCTCGTCGAGGACCTGCCGGTCGGCACCCGCGTCATCTATCCCAAGCGGCCGATCACCGGCGTCGCCAACCCGCGCGCGGCGATCCGCTACGCGCTCAACCACCCGGAGGAGATGGAGCCGCTCCACGCGCTGCTCCGCCCCGGCATGAAGGTCACGGTCGCCATCGACGACATCTCGATGCCGCTGCCGGTGATGCGCACGCCCGACGTCCGCCAGCTCGTGCTCGAGATCGTGTGCGAGCTGCTCGCCGACCACGGCGTCGACGACGTCCACCTGATCGTCGCGCTCGCGCTCCACCGCCGGATGACCGACGGCGAGATCCGCCGCATGGTCGGCGACAAGATCTGGGACGAGTTCTGGCCCGATCGCCTCTACAACCACGACGCCTGCGACCCGGACGGCATGGTCGTCGTCGGCAAGACGCCGCACGGCGAGCTGGTCGAGCTCAACCGGCGCGCCGCCGAGAGCGACCTCGTCATCTACGTCAACCTCAACTTCGTGCCGATGAACGGCGGCCACAAGTCGATGGGCGTCGGCCTGTGCGGCTACGAGAGCCTGAAGGCGCACCACACGCCGAGGCGGATCGTCGAGTCGAACTCGTACATGAACCCGCCCGACTCGGCGATCGGCCACTCGATGAACCGGCAGGGCCGGGTCGTCGAGAAGGCGGTGAAGATCTTCCACATCGAGACGGTGCTCAACAACCGCACCTTCGACGGCCCGCTGTCGTTCCTCATGAAGAACGAGGACGACTTCACCGAGAGCGACCGGCTGAAGTTCCAGGGCATGAAGTGGGCGCTCGACAAGCTGCCGTTCGCGGCGCGCCGCGAGATCTTCATGCGCACCCCGGCGGCGTACGAGCTGATCGGCGTCTACGCGGGCGCGTGCGAGCCGGTCCACGACCGCACGCTGACCAAGAGCTTCGAGCAGTACGCGGTCGAGATCGAGGGCCAGGCCGACATCCTCATCACCGGCATCCCGTACATCTCGCCCTACAACGTCAACTCGAAGGCGCTCAACCCGCTGCTCGTGCAGGTGATGGCGCTCGGCTACTTCTATCACATGTACCGGCGGCAGCCGGTCGTGAAGGACGGCGGCGTCCTCATCCTCGCCCACCCGTGTAGCGACAAGTTCGACCCGGTCCACCACCCGAGCTACATCGAGTTCTTCAACCGGCTCTTGCCGGAGACCCGCGACGCCTACGAGCTCGAGCGGAAGTACCAGGACGAGTTCGCCTACAACCCGAGCTACGTCGAGATGTACCGGCGCGGCAACGCCTACCACGGCGCCCACCCGTTCTACATGTGGTACTGGGGCCAGCGCGGGCGCGAGAAGCTGTCGCGCGTGATCGTCGTCGGCGCCGACAACGTGACGGTGCCGGCGCTGATGGGCTGGGAGACCGCCGACTCGCTCGCCGAGGCGATCGCGATGGCGCGGGGGACGATGGGGCGGTCGGCGCAGATCACGATGCTGCACCACCCGCCGATCGTCATCTCGGACGTGATGTGAGCGCGATGACCAAGCACGGTGCCACCGACGGCGCGGCCAGCGATCCCGCGCGACCCGACGCGCGGCAGGGGCAGGCCCGGCCGGCTTTGCCGGACGAGGGGGACCGGGAAGGGGCCCCATGGCTCGACGTCACCAGCACCCTGCGCGGCAGGCGGATCCTGCTCATCGGCACCACCGGCTTCGTCGGCAAGGTGGCGCTGTGCATGCTGCTCGACCGGTATCCGGACATCGGGCGCGTCTACTGCCTCGTGCGGCCCGGCGCCGGCAACACCGCCGACGAGCGGTTCTACAAGAAGGTCGCCGGCAGCGAGGCGTTCCGCCCGCTCCGCGAGCGCCACGGCGACGGCCTCGAGGCCTGGCTCGCCGGCAAGATCGTCGCCATCCCCGGCGACATCGGCCGCCCGCTCTGCAACTTCTCCGACGCGCAGTTCGCCGCGTTCGAGGCCGACGGCGGGCTCGACGTCATCATCAACAGCGCCGGCCTGGTCTCGTTCACGCCGCCGCTCGAGAGCGCGCTCCGCATCAACGCGCAGGGCGCCAAGAACGTGCTCGACGCCGCCCGCCGCGCGAAGGCCCGGCTCGTCCACGTGTCGACCTGCTTCGTGTGCGGCGAGCGCGAGGGGGAGATCTGGGAGGACGAGCCGGTCGTCGGCTACTTCCCGCGCAAGGGCGACGGCGAGGGCGACCTCCCCGACAAGGACTTCGACGCCGCCGCCGAGATGGCGGACTGCCAGCGCCTCATCGACCAGGTGCGCGAGCAGGCGAACGACCGCGCGCACATCTCGCTGTTCCGCGAGCGCGCCGCCGCCTCGCTCGAGGCGCAGCGCCGCGATCCCGACGACGTCGACGACCTCAAGCTCACCGTCGCCCGCGAGCGCAAGCTGTGGGTCAACGAGCGCCTCACCGAGCTCGGCATGGAGCGGGCGAAGCACTGGGGCTGGACCAACACCTACACGTACACGAAGAGCCTCGGCGAGCAGGTCATCCTCGCCGACCGCGAGGTCGCCGCCACGATCGTGCGGCCCGCCGTCGTCGAGAGCGCGGTCCGCTTCCCGTTCGCCGGCTGGAACGAGGGCTTCAACACGACGGCGCCTCTGGTCTACCTGGTCCTCAAGGGCCACCGGCAGATCATGGTCGGCGCCGACACCGCGCTCGACGTCATCCCGGTCGACTTCATCGCGGCGGGCATCCTGCTGGCGACCGCGGCGGTGCTGGCCGGCGTGCACGAGCCGGTCTACCAGCTCGGCACCAGCGACGTGAACCGGGTGACGTCGCGGCGGCTGACCGAGCTGACCGCGCTCGCGGTGCGCCGCCACTGGAAGCGCAAGGCCGACGCCGGCGAGGAGACCTGGCGCAACCGGCTCAAGGTCCGGCTCGAGGCGATGCCGGTCACCGACGCCCGCTTCCAGCGCCTCTCGGCGCCGATGGTCAAGCGGATCGCCGACAAGCTGATCGAGACCATCGACGACAAGCTGCCGCGCTGGGGCGCGCCGCGGCTCGAGGCGTTCGCCGAGCGGGCCAAGGACGAGCTCGCCAAGGTCAGCCGGTTCACCGGCCAGGTCGTCGACGTCATCGAGATCTTCAAGCCGTTCACCTACGAGCGCGACGTCACGTTCCGCTGCGACAACATGCGCGCCCTGTGGAACCGGGTCACGCCCGAGGACCGCGAGCGGCTGTGGTGGGCGCCCGAGGCGGTCGACTGGCGGACCTACTGGATCGACATCCACTTCGAGGGCCTGCAGAAGTGGACGTTCCCGACGCTCGACGACGAGTTCGGCCCGAAGCCGCGCTCGGTCTACACGTACAAGGACCTGCTCGAGCTGTGGGACGCGACGACGAAGCTGCACAAGAACCGCGTCGCCCTGCGCCTGCGCCGCAAGCCTCTGTCGCGGGCCAGCCGCGAGGCGTGGGGACTCGAGCGGAGCGAGGACCGGGGCATCCCCACGCCGAGGCGGCCCAGCGCGTCCGCGCGCGAGCCGGCCCGCGACGAGCTGATCGACGATCTGGAGCCGCAGGTGGTCACCTACGGCCTCATGGCCGAGCTGGCGATGATCGGCGCTGCGCAGCTCCGCCAGCGCGGCGCCGGCTCGGCGCGCGTGATGCTGATGGGCGAGGGCCGGCCCGAGTGGGGCATCAGCTACTTCGCGATCCTCAAGGCGGGCTCGACGGTGGTGCCGCTCGACAAGGACCTGTCGGCGGCGGAGGTCGTCAACCTGGCGAAGGTGAGCGGCGCCAGGGCGCTCGTCCTGTCGACGAAGATCGCCGAGCGGCTGTGCGCCGACCTCGGCCTCGCGCTGCCGGTCGACGACGAGGAGGAGGCGCGCGCCCGCCGGCGCTCGGTCGTCGAGGGTCGCCGCGTCGAGGAGCGGCCGCGCGCGGTCGCCCAGCAGGCGTTCGCCCGCTGGCTGGCGGCGCAGGGCCAGGGCGAGCTGGCCGCGATGGAGGTGCTCGGCTTCGACGCCCTGTTCACGGAACCGGACGTGTCGCCGGGCGCGCCGCCGCCGCCGGTGAAGTCGGACTCGGTCGCGTCGCTCATCTTCACCTCGGGCACGACCGGCACGCCGAAGGGCGTGATGCTGTCGCACAAGAACTTCACGTCGATGGTCGCCAAGCTGGCGGCGACCTTCACGCTCTACAAGCACGACAACCTGCTGAGCGTGCTGCCGCTCCACCACACGTTCGAGTTCTCCGCCGGCTTCCTGATGCCGCTCGCGCACGGCGCGTCGATCACGTACCTGGAGGAGGTCGACGCCGACAGCCTCGGCGGCGCGCTCGAGGACGGCGGCGTCACCGGCATGGTCGGCGTGCCGGCGCTCTGGCAGCTCCTCGAGCGGAAGATCTACAAGAACGTCAGCGACAAGGGGCTGCTCGTCGAGCGCGCGTTCGACCTGATGGTCGACTTCAACCGCTCGCTGCGCGACAAGCTCGGCGGCGGCGTCGGCAACGTCCTGTTCCTGCCGGTCCACCGCAAGCTCGGCGGCCGCCTGCGGCTGCTCATCAGCGGCGGGTCGGCGCTGCCGGCCGACACGATGAAGGCGTTCCGCGGCCTCGGCTTCAACCTGTACGAGGGCTACGGCATGACCGAGGCGGCGCCGGTCCTCACGGTGACCCGCCCCGGCGACGACGTCGTCCCCGGCTCGGTCGGCCGGCCGCTGCCCGGCGTCGACGTCAAGATCGACCACCCGGACGCCAGCGGCATCGGCGAGGTGATCGCGAAGGGGCCGAACGTGATGCTCGGCTACTTCCAGAACGCGGAGGCGACCGCGGCGACCCTCCAGGACGGCTGGCTGCACACCGGCGACCTCGGGCGGTTCGACGCCGACGGCAACCTGTTCATCGTCGGCCGCAAGAAGGAGATGATCCTCGGGCCGTCGGGCGAGAACGTCTATCCCGACGAGCTCGAGGAGCTGTACGGCGACTCGACGTACGTGAAGGAGCTCTCGGTGGTCGGGCTGCCGGCGGGCGAGGGCGCCGAGACGGTGGCGGCGCTGGTGGTGCCCGACTACGAGGAGCACGCGGGGACCAAGGACCGCGAGCAGGTGCGCGACGAGGTCCGCGAGCACCTGCGGCGCGTGAGCAAGAGCTTGCCGCTCTACAAGCGGCTCAAGGTCGTCCACCTGTGGGACCACGACCTGCCGCGGACGTCGACGCGCAAGGTGAAGCGGCGCGAGGTCGTGAAGGAGCTGGAGCGGCTCGAGCGCGCGGCGAAGGGCGGCGCGGAGCACAAGAAGCTGGCGGCCGGCGCGGCCGGCGCCGAGGGGACCGACTGGGTGCTCGGCGTGATCGCGAGCGTGACCCAGCGGAAGCGCAGCGACGTCACGAAGGAGACCCGGCTCGACAGCCTCGGCTTCGACTCGCTGATGTTCACCGAGCTGGGCGTGGCGCTCGAGGCGGGCGGGGTGACGCTGCCGGATCCGGCGGAGCTCAACGGGCTCGAGACGGTCGGCGACGTCGAGGCGCTGGTGGCGCGGGTCGGCGGCAAGGCGCGCGCGGCGGCGCAGGGGCGCAAGGCGGCCGGCAAGGACCGCGAGCGCGACCGCGAGAAGGAGGCGGCGAAGGCCGACGACGAGATCGTCGTGCCGGACCTCGCGGTGCGGATCGGGCGCCGGCTCCTGCGCACCGGCATGAAGGCGCTGTACTCGCGCTACCTCGACACCACGGTGACCGGGCGCGCGTACGTGCCGCCGTTCGGCGGCTACATCGTGGCGGCGAACCACGCGAGCCACCTCGACATGGGGCTGGCGAAGCACGCGCTCGGCGACGAGGGCGAGGCGCTGGTCGCGCTGGCGGCCAAGGACTACTTCTTCGACGATCCGGTGCGGCGGGCGTACTTCGAGAACTTCACGAACCTGGTGCCGATGGAGCGGCACGGGTCGCTGCGCGAGTCGCTGCGGCTGGCGGCCGAGGTGCTGCAGCAGGGCTACGTGCTGCTCATCTTCCCCGAGGGGACCCGGTCGCCCGACGGCGTGATGGCCGACTTCAAGCCGTCGCTCGGCTTCCTGGCGATGACGAACCGCTGCGGGATCCTGCCGATGTACCTGGCCGGCACGCACGACGCGATGGCGAAGGGCGACGTGTTGCCGACGCGCGACGCGGCGGTGGCGGCGCACCTCGGGCCGATGCTGTCGTACGCGGACGTCGCGCGGATCGCGGCGGGGAAGACGCGCGCCGAGGGCTACCGGGCGATCAGCCAGCACGTCGAGGGGATCGTGCGGAGGCTCGCGCCGAAGGCGTACGCGTGGACGCTGGGGCCGTCGGGGACCACGCCGCTGGCGGAGTGGAACGCGGCGCACGGGAAGGCGGCGGAGCCGGAGGAGGAGGGCGGGACGAGCGTGACGATGCCGGCGATCCCGGTCGTCGAGGCGGTGGTCGCGTCGGTGCCGGTGTTCGGGCATGCGCC
>DASZXE010000326.1:0-3637 GCA_035546475.1 Kofleriaceae bacterium | reverse complement strand
CCGGCCCCCGCGCCCGCGCCGCGGCCCGCCGAGGATCCCGGCCTCGAGACGCGCACGACGAGCCAGCGCACCGCCGAGTGGGGCGCCGACGAGGTCTCGACCGGCAGCACGCGCCAGCGCCGGCTGCCGGTGCCGCCGCCTCCCGAGCAGGGTGACGCGCCGACCGCGCCGCGCTCGATCATGAACGGCGAGCCCACGCCGTACGAGCCGGGCGACGAATCGAAGCCGATGGCGCCGATCGATCCGCGGCTGCCGCGCGGCCGCGACGCGCGGGCGTCGGCGCCACCGCCGTCGTCGTTCGAGGACGAGCCGTCGAGCATGGCCGGGCGTGGCCAGCACCCGAAGCTCGCGTCGCTGCCGTCGGGGCCGCTCGGCGCGCTGACGCCGGCGCCGCAGCTCACCCCGTCGGGCCGCTACCTGCCCGCGCCCGGGCCGGGGGCGCCGCTCGGCGACGGGGGCTTCGGCTCGCTCGCGAGCGATCCCGGCTACGGCTCGAGCGACCCCGGCTACGGCTCGGCGAGCGACCCCGGCTACAGCGTCGAGGATCCGAGCCGCAGCCCGGTGCCGCGCGTCGGTCCGCAGGTCCGGACGATGGTGCCGGTGACGCAGGCGGCGGTGCAGGCGGCGGCGAAGCCGACGATCGCGATGCGGCCGGATCCGTCGATCCTCGGCGGGCCGGGCGGCCCCGGCTCCTCCGGCTCGATGGGCCCCGGCGGCCCCGGCCTCGGGGGCCCCGGCGGCCCCGGCGGCCACGCCGTCCATGGCCCCGCCGGCGGCCTCCCGCCGATCTCGCCTCCGCACGGCCCGCTCGCGCAGCCGCCGCTCGGCGGTCCGCTGCCGATGTCCGGCCCGGTGCTCTCGCAGTCCGAGCTGATGCGGATGATGGGCCCCGGCCCCGCGCCGCCCGGCCGCCGCTCGCCGCTCGTCCTCGCGCTGTGGGCGGTCGTGACCGTCGCCATCATCGGCGCCGGCGTGCTGGCCGGCTTCAAGATCCGCTCGCTGCGCCTCGACAAGCAGATCGCCGCCGCGCGCCGCAGCGCCGACGAGTCGGCGCAGTCCGACACCTGGCTCGGCTGGCGCGCCGCCCGCGATCGCATGGCCGGCATCCTGCGCGCGAGCCCGCGCACCGCGTACCGCGCGGCCCTCGCCCGCGCCGAGGCGGTGCTCGCCGCCGACTACGTCGACGACGTCGAGCGCGCGCGCGGCGCGGTCGCCGAGCTCGGCGCCGGCGGCGGCAAGGACGGCGCGCTCGCCCGCGCCTACGTCGCGCTCGCCGCCGGCGATCCCAGGGCCGCCCGCGACGCCGTCGACGCCTACGGCAAGGACGACCCGGCGGTCGCGCTCGTGCTCGCGCGCGCCGCGCTCCAGGACAGCCGCGCCGACGACGCCGCCGCGCTCGCCACCACCGCCGTCGAGCGCGGCCGCCGCCCCTCCGCGCTGGTCGCCCTCTGCGACGCCGAGCGCCTGCGCAAGCGATGGAGCGACGCGACCAAGGCGTGCGCCGACGCCGAGGCGCTCGTCCCCGGCCACCCGGCCGCGCTGATCGGCAAGGCGCGCGTCGCCGCCGCCAGCGGCTCCGCCCGCGCCGACGTCCAGGGCCTGACCACCGCGCTCGAGGGCCTCGTCGCCGAGGCGGCGAAGCCCGAGGCCGAGCAGCGGCTCGGCGTGTCGCGCGGCCAGGAGACCTGGGCCAACCTCGCGCTCGCCGAGGTGCTGCTCACCGCCGGCGACACCGCCAGGGCGCGCCGCGCGATCGAGCGCGCCGAGGCGACCAAGATCGACAGCCGCGAGCTGCGCGAGGCGCGCGCCGAGGTCCGCCTCGCGGTCGGCGACGTCGACCTCGCCCGCGACCTCGCCACCGCCGGCCTGGCGACCTGGGCCGACAGCGTCCCGTTCGCGCTCGTCCGCGCCCGCGCCGCGCTCGCCACCCACAACCTCGACGAGGCCGGCCGCGAGCTCGACAAGCTCGACCCGTCGAAGATCAACGCCTCGGTCGACGCGCTCGTCGTGCGCGGCGAGGTCGCGCTCGCCCGCGGCTCGCTCGACGACGCAGGCAAGGACCTCGACCTCGCGCTCGGCCGCGCGCCCGACTTCGAGGAGGCGGTGGTCGCGCGCGCCAACCTCGACCTCGCGCGCGGCGACGCCAAGGCGGCGCTCGCCCGCGTCGAGAGCCGGATGGGCACCGACGCGCCGCCGCAGGTCGCGGTCGTCTACGCCGCCGCCCAGCGCAGCCTCGGCCAGCTCGACCTCGCCCGCGCCGCGCTGGCGCCGCTGCTCGACGATCCGCCCGGCCCGCTGACCGGCCAGGCCTACCTCGAGAGCGCGCGCATCGCCCGCGACGCCGGCGACACGGCGCTCGCCCGCACCGCCTACGGCAAGGCCGCCGAGATGCTGGCCTCGTCGGAGGTGCGGCTCGAGGCGGCGCTGCTCGCGATCGACGCCGGCGACGCCTCGGGTGGCCGCGACACGCTGGTGCCGCTCGCCGCCGAGCCGGGCGCCGACGGCCAGATCCTCATCCAGGCCGCGCGCGCGCAGATCCTGTGCGGCAAGCTCGACGAGGCGAAGGCGCTCCTCGACCGCGCCGACGCGGTCACCGGCCGCCCGGAGGCGCTCCTCTTCCGCGAGCGTGGCCGCCTCGCGCTCCGCCGCCGCGACGCCGCCGGCGCGATCGCCGCGCTCGAGCGCTCGGTCAAGGCGCAGCCGACCGACCTCGAGGCGCAGCTCATGCTGATGGACGCCTACATCGTCGGCGAGAACGTCGCCGGCGCGCAGGGCGTCGACAACGAGCTCAAGCGGTCGTACCCGGGCCGCCCGGAGATCATGCTGGCCGCCGGGCGCACCGCGCTCCTCGCCAACCAGGTGGCGGAGGCGCGCCAGGCCTTCTCCGAGGCGCTGAAGGGCCTCGCCCACGCGCCGCAGCGGGTGCGCGCCGACGCCTCGTACTGGCTCGGCCTCGCCTACTTCGTCGGCGGCGACGCCGGCCTCGCCAAGGCCGCGCTCGTCGACGCGACCCGCCTCGATCCGTTCAACGCCGACGCCCACGCGGTGCTCGGCCAAGTGCTGCGCGCGCTCGACGATCCCGGCGGCGCGATCGCCGCCTTCCGCCGCGCCGAGGAGCTCGACCCCGACAACGCCGAGCTCGACGCCGACCTCGGCGAGCTGCTCGCCACCCGCCAGCCCAAGGAGGCGGCGCGCTACCTCGACAAGTACGTCACCCGCGTCCCGACCGGCGACCGCTCCGACGCCGCGCGCACGCTCCTGGCCCGCCTGCGCCGCTGATCCCGCGTCCGCGGGCACCGTCGTGTAACCGCGGCAGCTGCGCGGCGCACGATGGTAGGGCAGGAACGACGAAGCCGTGACGGCGCGCTCGCCCGGGTGGGGCGGCGCCAGGAAGCCAGACCCGACCCGGACCGTTGACCCCGGCCCCCGGAGCCATCGCCGAACGCTCGCGCGAGCGCTCGCTACAGGAGCTGCGTGACGACGACCGCGACCACCGCCAGCAGGGCGACGACCACGCCGATCGCGATCAGCATGCCGTGGCCGCGCGGCGCCTCGTGCAGGCCGCTCTTCTCCGGCTCGAGCATCGCCGACAGCTCGTCGGTCGTGTCGGTCACCGGCGGCGGCGACGGCCGCGCCG
>DASZXE010000325.1:0-4747 GCA_035546475.1 Kofleriaceae bacterium | reverse complement strand
CGTCGGTCGGCCGCCGGTCCCCCTTCTCCGACGCCCACGTCGTCGTCTCGATCGGCGTGCCGTCGTCGCGGATCGCGGTCGCCTCGACCAGGTCGCCGATGACGTGCACGCGGATGTAGTGGTGCACGGTCTCCTGCCGCTTGACCGCGGCGGCGTCGATCGGGTTGACCCGCTTGCCGATGCCGTAGAGCGGCGCCCCGGCGCCACCCGACACGAAGTAGTGCACGCCGTTCTTCTCGGCGCGCTGGTAGCAGTGGTCGTGGCCGCTGAACACCGCGCTCACCTGGTACTGCTCGAACAGCGGCTCCCACTTCTCGCGCAGCGACGGCAGGCCGCCGTGCGACGAGATCGAGAAGACCGGGTGGTGCATGACGACGAACAGGTGGCGGAGGTTCGGGTCCTGCTGGTAGGCGGCGAGCTGGCGCTCGAGCCACGCGGTCTCGTCGGTCATCGCGTAGCTGGGCGTGTTCGACTCGAGGACGATCACGCGCAGCGGGCCGTAGGTGAACGCGTACTGGCCGGGCGCCTGCTGGTCGTCCGACGGCGAGAACAGCTTCACGATCCAGTCGAGCCCGTCGTTGTCGGAGTCGTGGTTGCCGAGCGCCGGGTAGAGGACGTTGTCGGCGAGCAGCGGCCCCTCGATGTCGAAGAACTGCTTCCACAGCCGGTCGTCGCTGCCGTCGAACACCATGTCGCCGGTCGACAGCATGAAGTCGGGGACCTCGGCGCGGACCCGCTCGACGAGCTCGTAGTGGGCGACGTTGTCGCTGCGGCTGTCGCCGAAGACGACGAACGTCACCGGCACCTGCGCGCCCGGCGGCGGCGCCGTCGTCAGCTCGCCGGTCGCGGTGTCGGCGCCGGCGACGACCTGGTAGCGGTAGCGCGTCTGCGGCGCGAGCCCGTCGAGGCGGACCTTCTGCTCCATGCCGCTCTTCACGTCGTACGTGTGCGGCGCGCCGGCGCCCTCGACGGTGATGGTGGCGGCCTCGTTCGAGGTCGTCTTCCACATCAGCGTGATGCCGTCGGGACGCGCGTCCTGCAGGTACGGCCTCCGCTCGAAGTCGGCGCGGGCGGCGGTCGGCAGGGCGAGCGCCAGCGCGACGAGGAGGGAGGGGCCCCGCATTCCCGACAAGGATAGAGGCAGCCGCGGGGCCGCACAAGCGACGACGCTTCAGCCCCCCGGCGAGCGCAGCGAGCGGTCAGCGGTACCGCGAGCGGGCCATGAGCGTCACCAGGTCGCGGGCGCTGTCCTTGCGGTAGCCGCGCGCCTCGAGCGTGACGAGCGCCGCCTCCGCGCGGGCGCGCGCCTCCGGGTTGAGCCCCACGCCGTCGTGGGTGAGCAGCAGCACCAGCTCGCCGACGCCGCTCGTGATCGCTTTCTTGTGGCGCTCGAAGTAGGCGTCGCGCAGCTTGCGCAGGTGGTCGGGGAAGATGTCGCCGAGCACCGGCTTCTGGCCGACGTGGTCGAGCGACCAGGCGCCGATCTTGGCGATGACCGCGCCGCGGACGTCGTCGACCTTGCCGCCGAGCCCGAGCGTCCGCTCGACCTCGCGCATCATGTTCTCGTCGGGGTCGTCCATGCGGCCGGTCGCCGGGTTGCGCAGCTTCTCCTTGCGCAGCCAGTGCGTCACGTGCGCGATGTAGCGCTCGAAGACGCGCAGGTACTCGCTCTCCTCGACGAGGCCGAGGGCGGCGCGGACGTCGTCGTCGACCTTGTCGAGCAGCCGCTCGCGCACCTGGTCGATGAACCGCTTGTGATCGTGGTAGCCGCCCGGCTGGACGTCCTGCCGCAGGAACTCGTAGAGCGACGACTGCCGCGACAGCTCGGCCAGCTCGTCGAGCACCGCGAGCGGCGACACGTACGTGTAGCGCGGCGACGCGACGGCGTTCAGGAGCGCGCCCTGGACCTCGCGCGGCGACGCACCGATGCGGCCCTCGTAGTTGGGGTAGGTGTCGCTCTCGGTGTAGAGCGCCTTGAGCTGCGTCGATAGCTCCTTGGCGACCGCCGACGACGTGCCGGGCGGCAGGCGGCCGTTCGCGTAGAGCTCCGCCTTCTCGAGCGGGCCGAGCTTGCCGATGACCTCGGTCAAGGTCGACGGGTAGCGCTCGAGCTGCGGCCGCCGCATGCGGGTCAAGACCGCCCACAAGGCCGCGACGTAGGCGGTGTGCGGCGCGACGTGGCGGTCGCGCGCCGCCTCGCGCAGCTTGTCGCCGTAGAGCACCTCCTCGTGGCGGACGTCGAGGATGTAGGGGACCCGCACCAGCTCGAGCCGGCCCTTGAAGCTGGCGAAGTCGGGGATCTCCTTGAACGCCCCGAGATGGATCTCGTTGGTCGACCCGATGAAGGTGAGATCGAGGAAGAGCGTCGCGCTGGCGAGGCCAACCGCGCCGCGCTCGACGGTGGTCAAGAGGTACTTGTAGGCCTCGAGCGGGCGCTTGAGCAGGTCGTCGAACTCGATGAGGCCGCGGTTGGCGCCGACCAGCTCGCCGCCGTACTCGTAGAGGGCGACGCTCTGCAACGACGCCGGCAGGGCGGCCATCGAGCGATCCGCCGTGATCTGCCGCTCGCTCGCGTCGACCGACATCTGCGGCTCGACGGTGACGTAACCGGTCCGGTAGCGGTGCGAGACGTAGAAGCGCTCGACCGCGACGTGGCGGAGCACCTTCAGGTAGTCGCCGTGGTAGCTGGCGAGCAGCGCCTCGTAGACGGCCCGGTTCTTCGCCGAGAGCTGGCCGAGGCGCAGGTAGTCGGGGACGACCAGGCCGGGCGCGGCCGCGGCGGCGTCGGCGAGCAGCCGCGTGCGGTGCTCGAGCGGGACCAGCAAGAGCGGGTGATCGCGCAGCTCGTCGCCGATGCGGGCATCGACGAGATCGTCCGACAGGTACGCGAAGGTGTCGGTGGCGCCGTCCGCCGACGCGCCGCCGCTGAACCCGATGCCGCCGCGGCTCTGGCGCTGCGACGGCAGGACCCACGAGAAGCGGTAGACCGCGCCGTGATCGAGCGTCGAGTAGTGCTCGAGCGCGCGGCCGATGCAGCGGATGAGCGTCGACTTGGCCGAGCCGTTCGGCCCGTGCAGGAGGACGAGGCGGTTCGGCCCGCCGTCGCGCACGAAGCCCTGCAGCGCCCGGTAGACGGCGTTCTGCGCGGCCTCCTGGCCGATCAGCCGCCCTTCCCCGCCGGCCCACGCGCAGTCGAACAGCTTGAAGCGGCGGACGTCGCCCCACGGGTACTTCACCGTCTCGGTGCCGTAGTGCTCGAAGCAGTCGACCAGGTACTGGGCCGAGCCGCGGAGCTGGCGCGCCGGATCGGCGAGCGCGAGCTCGAGGTACTCGGCGAACGACAGCATGCGCCGCGTGCCGGCGAAGTGGTCGCGCACCGACGTACCCAGGCTGGCCAGGATGTCCTTCACCGTCGGGGCGGGCTCGGTCATCGTCCGGCCAGCGTACTACCTGTCACCCGCGCGATCGATGGCGCGGAGCAGCGTGCGCGCCTCCTGCCGCGCTTCGGCGAGATCGGGGTAGCGCGCCGGCATGGCGGCCACGAGCGTGGCGGCGAGCGCCTCGGCGTCGACGGTGGCGCCGAGCGCGCCGCCGAGCATGGCGGCCCAGGCGGCGAGCCGCGGCGGGGTCGGGATGGCGCCGCGGCGGCGCAGGCCGAGCTGGGCGACGAGATCGTGGCGATCGCCGACGAGCGCGTCCATGGCGTCGCCGGGGCGCGTGCTGTGCGGGCCGTCGACCCGCCAGGCCCAGGTGCCCCGGTCGGCGGCGATCCGCGGCCAGATCGCGACGGTGAGGACGTCGCCGGCGCGGGCGTCGATCGGCGGATCGATCGGGAAGACGGTCTGCGCCCAGTGGGTGGCGGCGGCGCCGACCGCGCTCGACAGCTCGATGCCGTCGGCGAGGGTCGCCACGAAGCTGACCGCGATCGCGGTGACCGGGCCGTCGACGGCGACCGGCGCGGTGCCGCTGTACGAGCCGGGCAGCTCGTCGTCGCTGGCGTGGGCGTCGCCCGGCATCTCGGGGCCGACCAGATCCTCGGGCGCGAGGCGGGTGATCGCGACGCGCGCGCGCAGCCGCGCGGCCAGCGCGTCGAGGTGGAGGCCGTGGACGTCGGCGAGCGCGGCCAGCTCGGCCTCGAGCGCGCGCGGGCGCGCGGCGGCGAAGACGAGCCGGTAGCCGGCGGGCACCAGCACGGCGCCGTCGGCGGCGAGGCGGCGGGCGAGCCGGTAGGCGCGGTGGGCCTGCTCGGCGGGGGCGAAGTGGCCGAGCAGCTCGGCGACGACGACGCGCGGGCGCTCGGGCAAGGCGTCGACGTCGGCGAGGTCGGCGGCGATCGGGACGATCGCGTCGGCCTTGCCGTTGGCGCGCGCGTGCAGGCGGACCAGCTCGATCGCGCCGGTCCGCTCGACGGCGTAGACCTTGCGGGCGCCGGCGCGGGCGGCGAGCAGCGCGAGGACGCCGGTGCCGCTGCCGATGTCGAGGACGACGTCGCCGGGGCGGACGGTCGCCGCGATCGCGCGGGCGAAGGCGTCGACCCGCACCCGATCGAGGACCATCGCCGCCTGCTCGGCCGGATCGCCGAAGCCGTAGAGCCGCGTCACGGCGGGCCCGGCTCGGCGAGCGTGGCGAGCAGCGCGACCGCGTCGGCGTGGGCCGCGTCGAGCGTCGCCGCCGACGTGCCGGCGGCGAGCCGCGTGCGCTGGGCGGCGAGCTGCTCGCGCGCGCGCGCCGCGTGCTCGCGCGCCGC
>DASZXE010000324.1:0-22195 GCA_035546475.1 Kofleriaceae bacterium | reverse complement strand
GCCGTGTGCTCGCCGAGCCGCGGCGGCGGCGCCGGCGACGCGGGCGCGCCGAGCGGCGTGCGCACCTGGCGGAGCGGTCCCGCCGCGCCGCCGTCGACGGTGAAGAAGACCTCGCGGGCGGCGTGCTGCGGGTGGGCCTCGAGCTCGTCGAGCTCCAGCACCGGCTCGCAGCAGGCGTCGTGCTGCGCGAAGATCGCCAGCCACTCGGCGCGGGTCTTGCCGGCGAGGATCGCCGCGAGCTCGGCGCGGAGCTCCTCCTGCCGCGCGGGCGGCGCGACCAGCTCGCTCACGTCCGGCTTGCGGCCGATCGCCGTGTTGAAGGCGATCCAGAACTTCGGCTCGAGCGCGCCGACCGACAGGTAGCGATCGTCGGCGGTGCGGTAGATCGAGTAGCAGGCGAGCGCGCCGTTCAGCAGCTCGCGGCCGCGCGTCGGGTGCGCCCCGCAGTCGAGGTTGCCGAGCTCGGCGGCCAGGAGCGCGAGCGCCCCCTCGGTCATCGAGACGTCGACGTGCGAGCCGTGGCCGGTGCGCTCGCGCCCGACCAGCGCCGCGAGGATGCCGGTCGCGCTCCACAGGGCGCCGCCCGCCAGGTCGCCGATCTGGATCCCCGGCATCGCCGGCGGACGGCCCGGCCCCTCCGCGCCCATCGCCAGCACGCCGGCGAGGCCGACGTAGTTGAGGTCGTGGCCCGCGCGGTCGACGTACGGCCCGGTCTGCCCGTAGCCGCTGATCGAGCAGAGCACGAGCCGCGGGTTCGCCGCCGACAGCGCGCCCCAGCCGAGCCCGAGGCGGTCGAGCACCCCCGGGCGGAAGCTCTCGACGACGACGTCGGCCTGCGTCGCCAGCCGGAGGAACGCCGCGTGGTGATCGGGCCGCTTGAGATCGAGCGCGATCGATCGCTTGCCGCGGTTGACCGCGAGGAACCGGCCGCTGATCCCGCCCTTCGCCGGCGGGAACGCGCGCAGGTAGTCGCCCACCTTCGGGTCCTCGACCTTGACGACGTCGGCGCCGAGGTCGGCGAGCACCATCGTCAGGAACGGGCCGGGCAGGAGCCTCGACAGGTCGAGCACGCGGAGGCCTTCGAGCGGACGCGCCATCCGCGCATCTTCGCCCGCCGCGCCGCGCCCCGGCCGCTCGCCTCCGCCGAAAAAGCGCACGGCGGGCCGGAGCCCGCCGCACACGCGTGCGCGCGAAGGCGCGATCAGCCCTGCGCGAGCTGGAAGAGCTGCTGCAGCTTCATCGCCAGCATCGGATCGCCCGACACGCGCAGCTTGCCCTGGAAGTAGAGCTGCATGCCGGCGTTCGGGTCGGACAGCATGGTCTTGAAGTCCTCGTGCGAGACCTCGATCGTGCACTGCGCCTTGCCGGTGTCACCGCGGACGCAGGTCGGCGGGTTGGCCGTCAGGTCGCAGGTCCACTCGCCGCCACCCTCGCCGCTGATCTTGAACGCGTAGATGGCGTTCACCTCGCGGGCCTGGTCGGGGTGCTGCGCAAGACCGGCGGGGACCAGCTTGTCGAAGAGCTCTGCGGCGTCCTTGGGCATCTCGGGCATGTTCGTTCCTCCGTGACTCGGTGGGGAGGCATCGTGCCCGCCCCGAGGTCGGAGGTGTGTACCGCGCCGCGCGCGAGGGGGTCAAGCCGCGGTAAGCCCAAGACAGGCGACGCTCGGCGGCGCCCCGCCGCGTCACTCGGGCAGGTCGACGTCGGCGAACGCGCACGCGGCGGGGTCGCCCTCGGTCGGCTGCCACTGCGCCGAGTCGGTGTAGAAGACGCGCAGGAAGCTCGTGCTCCAGCAGTCCGACGCCGTCACCTCGGCGGCCAGGTCGCCGTCGCGCAGCCGCAGGTCGGCGCGGCCGGCGCCGGTGGCGAGCCAGCGCGAGCGGATCGTCGCCTGCTCCGGCAGGCTGCCCGGGTCGTCGGTGTCGCCGAGGACGGAGAAGACCATGTCGCCCGAGCCGTCGGCCTGCTCGCGGTAGCGGTAATCGGCGTGGACCGGCGTCGGCGTGCCGTCCTGGTCCTGCACCGAGTCGGCGCTGAGGTCGAGGCTGCGCGCCGGCACGTCGTAGACCGCGCCGATCACGCCCTGGCCGTCGTTCTCGCGCGGGTTGACCCGCTCGGCGGCGTCGAAGTCGAGCGTGAAGCGGCCGGTGCCGCCGGGCACCGCGTTGCCGCCGATGACGGTCTCGAACGCGGCCGCCGGCTGGCTCTTGTCGTGGCCGTCGAGCGCCCAGTCGTAGCTGCCGTCGGCGAGCGCGGTCACCGTCAGCTTGTACTCGGCCGGGTCGAGCGCCTGGCTCCACGGGCCCCACGTGTAGGTGTCGCCGGCGGTGGCCGTCGGCGGGAACAGCACGATCGTGTGGACGAGGATGAGGACCCAGGCGGTGCCGCCGTTGAGCGTGCGGGTGACGTCGCGCGTCGCGACGTACCAGGGCGAGAGCTGGCCGACGGCGTTCGACGACGCGGTGTCGGGCAGGTTGATCTTCACCTGCGCGGCGGTGGGCAGCGCCTTGCCGATCGCGGTCGGCGCGTCTTCCATGACGCAGGCCGTGAGCGAGGTGCCGAGGATCCCGGAGGCGACGAGGGCAGCGAGCTTGGTGCGCTTCATGTCCAGGCCCAAGAGCACGCGGCGTGCCGGCGGCGCGCGAGCGATCCCGCGCGGTTGCGGTGTCGGATTTCGCGACGCGCGCGAGGGCCGCGCGGAGGGCCCGTGGCGCCGCGAACGGCGCATCACGGTCGGCGTCGAGGAACGCGACGCGCCCCCACCGGCCCCTTCACGAACGGCGCGCGCGGCCGATCCGGTCGATCGCGGTCAGAGCAACCCCGGCCCGAGCTTCGCTCGGACGGTCAGTGGCCGTCGCCCGGCTTCTTGCGGCGCGACTGCGCCTCCCGGAAGCGATCCGCCCAGCCGTCGCGGTTCACCTGCATCACGCGCGAGAGCGCCAGCGCGCCGCGCGGGACGTCCTTGGTGACGGTGGTGCCCGACGCGACGTACGCCTCGCGGCCGACGGTGACCGGCGCGACGAGCTGGGTGTCGGAGCCGATGAACGCGCCCGCCTCGATCGTCGTGACGTGCTTCGCGAAGCCGTCGTAGTTGCAGGTGATGGTGCCGGCGCCGATGTTCGCGCGCGCGCCGACCGACGCGTCGCCGAGGTACGACAGGTGGTTCGCCTTCGAGCCGGCCATCAGGTGGGCCTTCTTGGTCTCGACGAAGTTGCCGACCCGCACGTCCTCGTCGAGGACGGTGCCGGGCCGCAGGTGCGAGAACGGGCCGACCTGCGAGCGCGCGCCGATCGTCGCGCTCGACGCGACCGTGTACGGCTTGAGGGCGGCCCCCGCGGCGACCGTGACGTCGGTGAGCACGCAGCCGAGGTCGAGCTGCGCGCCGGCGCCGACCGACGTCTTGCCGCGCAAGGCGACGCCCGCGGCGATCCAGACGTCCTTGCCGATCGGGCCGACGTCGGCGTCGATGAACGTCTGGTCGGGGGCGACCATGGTGACGCCGGCGCGCATGAGGTCGCCGTTGATGCGGCGGCGGGCGGCGGCCTCGACGGCGGCGAGGTCGACGCGGTCGTTGATGCCCGAGACCTCCTCGAACGGCGCGTCGATCGCGGTGGCGCCGCCGCGCGCCGCGGCGCGGGCGACGAGGTCGGTCAGGTAGAGCTCGCCCTTGGCGTTGTCGGCGCGCAGCGAGGCGAGGTCGGCGCGCAGGTGGCCGAGGCGGATCGCGTAGCAGCCGGCGTTGCAGTCGGCGATCGCGCGCTCGGCCTCGGTGGCGTCGGGGTGCTCGACGATGCGCAGCAGGCGGCCGGCGTCGTCGCGGACCAGGCGGCCGTACGGCATCGGCCGGTCGGGCACCGTCGACAGCAGCGCGAGGCCGGCCGGGCTCGCCGTGCAGGCGGCGACCAGCGCGGTGATCCGCTCGGCGCGGAGCAGCGGCGCGTCGCCGGACAGGATGACGACGATGCGATCGTCGCTGTCGCCGGCGAGCGCGGGCAGCGCCGACTGCACGGCGTGGCCGGTGCCGCGCTGCTCGGTCTGGTGGACGACGCCGATCGCGCCGGCGCCGTAGCGGGCGTCGAGCATCGCCCGTACGGCCTCGAGCTGGTGGCCGAGGATGGCGTGGATCGCTCCGGCGCCGGCGGTGCGGGCGGCATCGACGACCCAGGCGAGCATCGGGCGGCCGGCCACCTCGTGCAGCACCTTGGCCTTCTCGCTCTTCATTCGGGTGCCGAGGCCGGCGGCCATGATGAGGACGACGGGAGACGCGGTCATGTGCTCGCAGCGTAGCAAGACGGGTCCGCGTCGCCGACCCGGCGCTGGTACAACCGTGCCGTGACCCCGCCCCGGCGCAGGTGCTCGCTTGGTCCGTCCGGCCCGTCGGTCGGCTCGTCGGTCGGTTCGTCGGGGATGCCGCGCGCTGTGGCGGCCCTGCTCGCGCTCGCGGGCGCGCTGGCCGGACCAGCCTGCCGGCGCGGGCGGACGCCGGCCGAGGAGGTGGCGAGCGGGCCGGCCGCGGGCAGCAGCGCGGCGCCGCCCGACGGCTTCCTCGCCGCGCCGGTCGTCGACAGCCACGTCCACCTCGTCTACTGGCCGGTCGCCGATCGGCTGGCGGCCGCCGGCATCGCGGCGGCGGTCGACCTCGCGGCGCCGATCGACGCGATCGGCAGCGAGCAGCCGATCACGGTCCTGTGGGCGGGCCCGATGCTGACCCGGCCGGGCGGCTATCCGATCGATGCATGGGACCCCGGCGGCTTCGGCGCGGGCTGCGATGCGCGGCCGTGCGTCGACGAGGCGGTCGAGACCGCGGCGGCGCGCGGGGCGCGGGTCATCAAGATCGCGTTCGGCGACGACGGCCTGGCGCCCGAGCTGGCGCGCGCCGCCGTCGAGGACGCCCACCGTCACGGCCTGCCGGTCGCGGCGCACGCGCTCACCGACGACGCCGCGCGGGCCGCCGCCGACGCCGGCTGCGATCTGCTCGCGCACACGCCGGTCACGCCGTTGTCGGACGCGACGGTCGCCGCCTGGTCGAAGCGCGCCGTGATCTCGACGCTCGCGGCGTTCGGCGGCGGGCCCGACGCCGTCGACAACCTGCGGCGCCTGCGCGCGGCCGGCGCCACGGTGCTGTACGGCACCGACCTCGGCAACTCGCGCGTGGCCGGCGTCGATCCCGACGAGCTGAAGCTGCTCGGCGAGGCCGGCCTCGACGGGCCCGCGATCGTCGACGCGATGACGACGACGCCCGTGCGCTACTGGAAGCTCGAGGGCCTCGCCGGCGATCCGCCGGGGCCGGAAGGGAGCTACGTCGTGCTCGCCCGCGATCCGCGCCAGGATCCGACCGCGTACGTGACGCCGGTCGCGGTCTACCTGCGCGGACGGCTGCTGCGGTGACGGGCGTCAGGGCGGCGTGTGGCCGTACGCCATCGCCGCCAGGAAGGCGAGCGCCACCAGCAGGCCGGCCCACAGCATGATCTTGTCCGCGACGCGCATCGCTTGCCTCCTGCGCGTCCGATGCGCAGCGCTGGCGTCCGTGAGCGTGGCACGTCGTCGCAGCGCCCGCGAGCCGCCCGCCCGTGGCACCTCGTCGCGCCCCGCCCCGGACCGCGGGGACCGCGGCCCTGCTCGAGCTGCCCGGGAGGACCCAGGGCCAGATCTCGGCCCGGAGCGACCCCGGCCCGAGCCGCGCTCTTCAGTTCCAGTAGATGACGCGGCGGTGGTCGCGGTCGAGCGTCAGGAAGCCACCGAGCGTGATGCGCGGCCGGGCGCCGATGACCGGCGCGACGTGGTGGTAGTAGCGGCCGGCGGCGAACAGCAGCACGTCGCCGGCGGCGAGCTCCACCTTGTGGCTGCGGTAGCGGCTCTTGATCGCCTCGCCGTCGGGCATGAAGTTCGCCAGCCGCGGCACCGGGTCGGCGTCGGTGAGCCCGTGGATGACCAGCTCGCCGCCGGCGTCGGGCGCCTGCAGCAGGATCACGAAGCTGAGGCAGGTGCTGGTGTCGAGCTCCGCCGTGACGTCCTTGTAGACGGGGAGCTGGTAGTGGCGCCCGTCGTTGTGGACGATGATCCGCTGGCCCTCCGGCAGCGAGCGGATCGTGCAGCCGGCGAAGCGGCGGCCGTCGGCGGTCGACAGCCGCAGGACGTCGCGGCCGCCCGACACCCGGTCGAGCAGCGCCTCGATCGCGTCGGCGCGGTCGGGGCCGTGCGCGAGGAGCTGGTCGTACAGCTCGGTGTAGTGGACGGCGTCGTCGAAGTAGCGCTCGAGCGCGGGACCGCCCGGCGTGTTGAACGTCGGCGTCGCCGCCTCGCCGAGCACGCGGATGTCGGCCTGCGGCCCGCTCGAGTTCGGCCGCCGCCACGGCAGGCCGCCGTCGGCGTCGAGCCGCGCGAGGATCGACAGCCGCAGCTCCTCGGGGAACGCCTCGCGCAGCACGATCGCGTCGAGGCGACCCTGGTGGATCTCCTCGATCGCGTCGGCGTGACTGTCGTGATCGCCCGCCACGACCTCCGCCGCCCGGATGTCTCGGCCCAGCAGCTCGCTCATCGCCCGACAACGTACCACCCGCCACCGCGCCCGCGACGCCGCCCCGCCGCCTGCGTCACCTGACCGCGCGTGTACGATGCCCGGGTGGAGGACCGAGCCATGCGAGCGGGGTCGAGCATCGTCGTCTGCGCCGTCGTCATCGCCGCCGGCGCGAGCGCCGGTTGCAAGGGGCGCTCGCGCTCCGCGCCCCCGGCCGTTCCCGCCGACGCCGGCCCGCCGCCGAGCGACCCCGAGGCCGGGCGGCTGCTCGCGCTCGCGCCCGAGGGTACGCGGTTCGCCGTGGTCGCGACCGGCCGCGCGCTCGGCCTGGCCGAGGCCGCCGTCTCCCGCGCGCGCGAGCTGACCGCCGGTCACGACGAGCTGCAGGCGATCGCCGGCATGATCGAAGCGGGCGTGACGCTGGCCGCCGGCCGCGCCGACGTGAAGGCGCTCGCCGAGCTGGGCCTGTCACCGGACCGCGGCGTCGCCCGCTTCTCCCTCGACGGCCACCGGGCCGTGACGGTGTGGCCGGTGGCCGACCGCGACCGCTTCCTCGCCGCGCACGGCGGCCGGCGCGCCGCCGACGGCCTCGACGACGTCGTGCTCGACGGCTGGCCGCAGCGCTGCGGCGAGCGCCGGCAGGTCTACGCGTGCAGCGAGACGCCCGAGCTGCTCGATCGCCTCGGCGGCGGCGGGCTCGCCGACGCGCTCGGCCGCGCGGCGGTCGGCACCGACGACGTCACGGTGGTCGTCGCGCCGGGCGATCACGGCGGCCTGCGCGCCCTCGTCGTCGCGGCGCACCTCGAGCCCGGGCAGCTCGCGGTGCGCGGCAAGGCCGACCTCGCGCTCGGCGGTCCGATCGGCACGCTCGCCGACACGCGGACGGCGCCGGTCAGCGCGCAGCTCTCCGGCTACGCCGCGATCGCGGTGCCGCACGACATCCTCGGCCGGCTGCCGCTCCAGGATCCGCCCGCGGTGGTCCGCACGCTCGCGGGCGCGCTCGACGGCCGGGTGACGGCTGCGGTGCGATCGGGCACCCGCGACGTCGACGTCCGGCTGCGGTTCGCCGAGCCGGCGGCCGCGCGCCGGCTCCTGGCCTCGTGCGAGTCGCTGTTCGCGGGCGACTCGATCTCGGTGACCGGCGACGGCGACACCTGCCAGTTCGCGCTCTCGCGCCCGCTGGCGCTGAGCTTCGCCGCCTGGCTCGACGGCGACACGGTGCGCCTGCGCCACGACCGCGGCAGCGCGCCGCCGGCGACCGGCCCGGCGCCGACGCCGCTCGGCCGCCGGCTCCTCGCGGGCGGTTGGAACCTGGCCTTCTGGGGCCGCGGCAACGGCCTGCCCGCCGTCGACAGCCCGTACGGCCCGATGCTGGTGAGCGACGACCGCGCCACCGCGATGATGGGCGTGCTCGCGACGATCTCCGAGCTCGGCGGCGGCGTGCGCGTCGAGCACGATGGCATCGCCTTCGAGCTGACCCTCCGCACCGTCTTCACCAACCCGCCCGACGTGGTGACCGCCTACCGCGATCTCTTCGTCCAGCGCGTCCACGGCGCCGACGTGTCGGCCGCGCTGGGCACGCTCGCCGCGGCGCACGCGGGCAGCCCGCTCGCCGACGACGTCCGCGCCGGCGCCACCGGCCTCGTCGTGCCGTCGTTCGCGGCCGGCATGCTGTCGTCGCTCACGATCCCGATGTTCCTCCAGTCGATGCAGGTCGAGCAGCAGCCGGAGGCGGTCGACGGCCTCACCGCGATCGCGCAGACCGCGGTCGCGGCGCAGGCGCAGCACGGCACCTTCCCGCGCGCGCACCTCGGCGTCACCCCGGCCGCGAGCTGCTGCGACGGCCCCGACGGCCAGTGCCCGGGCGCGCTGTCGGACTGGAAGGCGTGGAAGGCGGCCGGCTTCACGATGATCCCGCCGCGCCAGTTCCGCTTCGCGTACGACAGCGACGGTCACGCGTTCCGCGCCCACGCGCTCGCCGACCTCGACTGCGACGGCGTCACCGAGGACGGCGACGAGTGGATGATCGAGGGCCACCTCGAGGACGGCCAGCCGGTGATCGACGGCCCGCGGCCGTGGTCGAGCTGGCCGTGAGCGCGATCATCGCCGCGGCGCGTGGCTCGCGATATCGTCGGCGGATGCGGGCGCGAAGCTCCTGGTGCCTGGCGGTGGTGGTGGCGGCCGCGGGCGGCACGGCGGCGTGCGGCGACGACGGCGGCGCGGGCCCGGCGGGAGACGGCGGCGTCGCCGACGCGGCCGTCGACGCGCCGCTGGGGACGATCGTCGAGCCCGGCGATCCCGGCGCCGCCGACGTCCGCGTCGACGTGCGGGTCGACACCGCGCGCGCGCCGATCTCGCCGCTCATCTACGGCGTCAACGGCGGCGCCGACCCCGCGCGCGACCGCCCCGGCCTCCAGCGCTCGGGCGGCAACCGCCTCACCGCCTACAACTGGGAGAACAACGCCTCCAACGCGGGCGCCGACTACTGCAACCAGAACGACGCGACGTTCGGCGGCCCCGGCTCGCCGCCGGCCGGCGCCTACCGGGCGCTGCTCGACGACGCGCGCGCCCGCGGCACCGCCGCGCTGGTGACGGTGCCGATCATCGACCACGTCGCCGCCGACCACGACGACCTCGGCGACGGCGGCCAGGGCCCGCCGGCCTGCGTCGGCGACGTCCGCAACTCGGGCGCCGACTACCTGCAGACCCGCTTCGTCGCCAACGCGCCGCGCCGCGGCTCCGCCTTCCCGGCCACGCCCGATCTCGGCGACGGCGTCGTCTACCAGGACGAGGCGGTCGCCTACCTGCGCCGCACCTGGGGCGACGTCCGCGTGCTGGTCGCGCTCGACAACGAGCCGGACCTCTGGTCGTCGACGCACCCGCGCGTCCACCCGGCGCCGGTCACCTACGCCGAGCTGGCCGATCGCACCCTGCGGTTCGCGGCGGCGGTCAAGGACGCGTGGCCCGACGCGCCGGTGCTCGGCTTCGTCAGCTACGGCTACAACGGCTACACGACCTTGCAGAACGCGCCCGACGGCGCCGGCCGGCCGTTCATCCCGTTCTTCCTCGATCAGCTCCACGCCGCCGACGCCGCCGCCGGCCACCGGCTCGTCGACGTCCTCGATCTCCACTGGTACCCGGAGGCGCGCGGCGATGGTGTCCGCATCTCGGACACGTCCGGCGCGCAGGGGGCCGCGGCGCGGGTGCAGGCGCCGCGCTCGCTGTGGGATCCGAGCTACCGCGAGGATAGCTGGATCGTGAACGACGTGCTGCACGCGCCGATCGCGCTGCTCCCCTCGCTCGCCGCCGACGTCGCCGCCCACGATCCCGGCATCGGGCTCGGCTTCAGCGAGTGGAACTACGGCGGCGGCAACGACGTGAGCGGCGCGATCGCGACCGCCGACGTCCTCGGCATCTTCGGCCGCGAGCACGTGACCCTGTCGTCGATCTGGCTCCTGCGCGCCGCCAGCCAGGAGCGCTACACGCTGGCCGGCCTGCGCGTCTACACCAGCTACGACGGCGCCGGCGCCCACTTCGGCGACACCAGCATCGCGGCGACGACGACCGACGTCGCGCGGGTCACCGCCTACGCCTCCGACGAGGGCACCGGCGCCAGGCAGGTCGTCGTCCTCATCAACAAGGCGACCACGCCGCTGACGGCCGCGGTCACCATCGCCACGCCGCACACGCTGACCGCCGCCGACCGCTGGGTCCTCGACGGCGACGCGCCCTCGATCGATCCCGCCGCCGCCGTCACCCCCACCGCCACCAACGCCTTCCGCGTCGACCTCCCCGCCTCCTCCATCACCATCCTCGCCCCCCGCTGACCCGCGCCCCGCCGGCTGGCGCGCCGGTCAGCGGAGCGTGCGGTAGGTCGGCGACTCGAGGATGTCGCGCTCGAGGTCGGCGAACCGGTGGTTCGAGGCGGCGAACTTCGCCGTCATGTCGGGCAGCCAGCCGAGGACCTCGTCGTCGGTGAGCGGCCGGTTGAACAGGTGCTCGGCGAGCGTGCGGACCGTGCAGGTCGCGACCACGTCGCGCTCGGCCGGCTCGTCGACGAGGCCGGCCGGCCCGACCGCCATCCGCTGCGCCTCGTCCTCCGACAGGTAGATGCGCGCCCGGTGGAAGCCGCGCCAGGTCGCCAGCTCGTCGGCGTTGGTCGAGGTCTGCTCGGTGACGAAGTACTGGTTGCAGAAGGCCGAGCAGTTGGTCGTGCAGGTCTGGCACTCGCGCAGCGGCTGATCGAGGTCGAGCACCGCCGGATCGAAGTAGCCGTACGTGCTGCTCGTCCGCCAGCGCCCCCAGTACGCGGCGGCGAGCTCGATCGTCGCGTGGCAGCTCGAGCACCCGGGCCGGATGCGCAGGTTCGGCTCGGGCACGCCGCCGACGTCGGGCGGCAGGCCGCCGGCCGGCGGCTGGAACGGCTCGCAGCGGAACGCCGTGTAGAACCGGTTCACGCGCGCGCGGTTGGTCGCCAGCCGCAGCATGAAGCCGGGCGTCGTCAGCACGCCGGCGTGGTTGTCGTCGCGCACCACCGGGTGCCAGGTCGTGTCGGCGAACGGCAGGTCGGGCAGCGCGCCAACCTTCGACGTGT
This sequence comes from Kofleriaceae bacterium, assembly GCA_035546475.1. Classification (GTDB taxonomy): domain Bacteria; phylum Myxococcota_A; class Polyangia; order Haliangiales; family Haliangiaceae; genus UBA2376. The sequence continues at coordinate 11,084 of DASZXE010000324.1, read as the reverse complement.
AGCCGACGCCGCCGACCGCGCGCAGCGGGATGTCCGCGCCGGAGAGCTGCTGGTAGAACGCGGCCAGCGGGCCGTTCACGTACGTCGTCTTCGTCGTGAACGCGTCGAAGTACGGCGCGCCCGAGCGCACGACCTCCTCGAAGATGTGGAGCGGCTCGTCGACGAGCGCCTGGCGGATCGCGACGTCGGCCGCGTTGGTCGGCTCGGGCAGGCAGTAGGCCAGGTTCGGCCCGCAGCCGCAGCCGGCGTCGTTGACCGGGTTGCCGGCCGCGTTGACGCCGCCGAGCTTGCCGCAATGCACGTTGGGCAGCAGCCCGGTCGTCAGCGCCTGCGCGTCGAAGGCGCAGACCTTGTAGTCGGTGCTCGGGTCCCAGAACGGCCGCACCCGCACGTACCCCTCCTGCACGCAGGTGCTGTTGCGGCAGCTCGGATCGGTGAAGGTGGCGAGCGGCACCGGGCGCCCGGCCGCGTCGAACTCGGTCTGCTCCTGGTCGAGGCAGTCGAGGTTGCTGCGACCGCGGTAGAGCGTGCGCAGGTTCGGCTGGCGCCACAGATCGTCGGCGGCGCCCGGCTGGCCGCCGGCGACGCGGCGCAGGCGGCGCTGGCCGGCGACCACCTCGAAGTCGGGCGCGAGCCCGCCCCACAGCAGCGCGCGGTGGTACTCGCGCACACCGTCGTAATACTCGTCCGTCGACAGCATCGACGTGAGCTTGGCGTCGTCGACGTCGGCGAGCCCGCGCACCGCCTCGTACTCGTCGATGGTGGGCGGCCGCCCGTACAGGTCGAGCGAGATCTGCCGCAGGAGGCGGAAGCGATCGGTCACCGGCCCCGGCGCGCTGGTCGCCGGCGAGGCGGCGCGCAGCGAGCCGGCCGACCCCAGCCCGGCGAGGCCGGCGGCGCCGAGCGCGAGCGCGAGCGTCAGCGAGGATGATCCGCGCATCAGGCCCTCCGGATGATCGAGTCGATGGGCGGCACCCGGAAGATCGACGCGTCGCCGCCCATCGCGGCGATCACGGTCGCGCCGACGTACTCGGGCAGCAGCACGAGGCCGCTGTCCGACGGCTGGCCGGTCGCGAGGTCGATCGTCATGAGGCCGAGGTTGTCGGGGCCGGTCTGGCCGAACAGCCCGCCCTTCAGGCAGGCGCCGAACACCGCGAGCGAGTTCGCGAAGTGGTGATCGCGCCCGTTCTGGCCGTTGAGCATCGGCGTGCGCGCGAACTCCGAGTGGACGAGCACCGTCGTCCGCGTCATGCCGGGGTCGTCCTCGCGCAGGTCGTCGAGCAGCGCGGCGAGCGCGCCGAACGCCGCCTCGAGGCGCGTCGGCTGGGTCGTCGCCCACTCGCTGCCGTGGGTGTCGAGGCTGGGCAGCATCGCGACGGTGACCGCCTTGCTCATGCCGCTGCGGAGGAGCTGCGCCGTGACCGCCGCCGCCAGCCCCGGGTTGGTCTGGTCCTGGGTGACCGCCGACGCCGGGAAGCCGTAGTGGTTGCGCAGCTCGATCATCGCCGGGTCGGTCGCGTTGCCGACGTCGAACAGCGAGAAGACGTCCTCGTCGAGCAGCATCTTCGTGCGCGCGTGCGCGGCGGCGAGCTGCTCGGCGGGCCGCGGGCCGGCGTACTTCGTCGACACGCAGCTCGTCGCGCTCGCCTGCGCGGTGGCGAGCAGGCCCTCGACCTCGGCGGGCAACGGCGTCGTGAGCGGCCGCAGGAGGCCGCCGATGTCGGTCGCGCGCGCGAGCGAGGTCGCGGTCAGCTCCGGCGCGCCGCTGACGTTGTAGCTGGGCAGGCCGATCGTGACGTTCGGCAGCACCCGGTCCGGCGCGATCGGCCCGACGCCGGCGGCGAGCGTCGCGATCGAGCTGCCGCGCACGACCACGCCCGCCGGCGGCAGGAACGAGTTCGTGTAGGCGCGGCCGGTCGCGTGGGCGACCGTGTTCATGTTGACGCCGCGGAAGATCGTCGCCTTGTCCGCGTGCCGGACGAGCGCGGCGGCGGGCGCGCCCCACAGGGTCTCGGCGCCGCCGACGGTGACCGGCACCGGCGTGCGGTACGCCGGATCGAGCAGCTCGGTGCCGAGCTGGATGCCGGCGTAGGTGCCGGACGGATCGCGCGCGTCGAAGCCGAGCAGCACGTCCCACGCGCCGTTGAAGTAGACCGACACGAAGCGCTGCTCGAGGTCCGGATCGGCGCCGAGCACGTGCTTGATGCGCACCTTGCCGTCGAAGAACAGGGCGGCCCCGGCGCCGGCCGCCAGGAACCCGCGCCGGGTGAGGCCACGGAGCTGGGATGCCTTCATGACGCGGCTCCTCGGCCTCGGATCGATCGTTCGCACATGGCGCGCTCCATCAGTAGGTCAGGAAGTCGGGATGAGTCACGAGGCCGATGCAGACGGCGACCCACCGCTGGCGCATCGCCGCGTCGGTGGCGGGCGGCGTCCCGCCGTGCAGCAGGCCGAGCCACGGCGCGAGCCGCGGATCGTCGTCGGCGCTGATGTCCTCGCCGAGGAAGCGCAGCATCAGGTACTTCAGGTTCGCGAGGATCTTCGCGTCCGCGCCGTCGACGCCGGGGCGGTCCGCGGCCGTCGCGTAGCGCAGGATCGCCTGGTCGGTCGCGTTGACCGCGCGGCCACACGTCTCGCGCGCGGCGTCGGTCACCAGCTTGTCGAACGTGACGCCGATGTCGACGCCCTCCTCGGTGATCTCCGACCAGTCGGCCTTGCCGAGCGCGCCCGCGTACGTCGCGTAGCGCGACCAGGTCTGGCCGGTCGCCACCTGCAGCGAGCGCGCGAACTGGTCGGCCGTGAGCCGCTTGATGCGGCGGCCGGGCGCGAGGTCGGTCGGCGTCGTCGGATCGCGATCCGGCGGCCGGGCGCCGTCGTTGCCGCAGGCCGCCGCGGCGCAGGCGGCGCACGCGGTGACGAGCGCGATGCAAAGGCGAGCTCTCATGGCTTCATCCCTCCCTCGATCCACTCGAGGACGATGGCGACCGTGGCGGAGGCGAGCCTGGGCGGCACCGGCGGCATCTCGCCGCGCACGAGCCGCTCGCGGATGCGCGCCGCCCGCGTGCGCCAGGCGTCGTAGGTCGACAGGTCGACCTGCGTGCCGCCGGGCATCGGCCCGTGGCAGGCGTAGCCGGTGCAGCTCGCGGCGTAGATCGGCTGGATGTCGGTCGCCCACGAGCGCGCGGGCAGATCGACGACGTCGTAGTCGAGGCCGCGCGTCGCGCCGCCGGCCGCGCGCACGGTCAGCTCGTGCCAGCCGGGCGGGCCGAGGTCGAAGCCGGCGAGGCTGTGCTCGCCGGCGCCGTCGAGCGTCTGCACCGCCGCGCCGTCGCGCAGGACGGTGACCGCCGCGTCGCCGCTCGTGATCGTGAGGTCGGCGGTCGCGGCGACCCGGTGCTCGTACGGCTCGAGCCCGTGGATGACGATCGGCTCCTCGAGCGTCGCGTGGCAGACCTGGTCCGCGTACTCGAACCAGGCGCCGCCGGCCGCGTGCGGATGGATGGCGACCGCGCCCGGCGCCATGCCGTCGACGATCCGCCAGGCGCCGCCGGTGCGCTGGTAGACGTCGGCGCCGACCTGCACCCACAGCCCGCCGCCGCCGCCGGCGAGGTGGCCCGGCGCGCCGGCGGCGAAGTCGACGTCGTGCCAGGGGGGTCCCAGCACCAGCCGGTCGCCGATCCGCGCGGCCGCGCCCTGGTCGCCGGCGGCGGCGGCCTCGGTGATCGCGTCCGGCCCTCCGCCGGCGACGACCCGCGCGTCGTCGGCGGAGATCTGCCAGAGCTGCCCGTCTGTGTCGACGAGCCAGAGGACGTCGTCGGTGCCGACGCACGAGCCGTCGTTGCGCACGAGCTGACGCGCCGTGCCGAAGCTCTCGCCGCCCGCCTGCGTCCACCTCCACCAGAAGCCGCCGAGCCGCTCGAACAGGCCGTCGTCGGTGTCGACGAACGCGCCGCGCTCGGCGGTCGGGTCGCCGCAGAGCTGACCGATGCGGCCGAGCTCGGGCGGCGTCGCCAGGAACTCGCGGCCATCCGGCTCGACCGTCCACAGCTCGCCGTCGACGACCAGCGCCGCCGACGCCTGCGACCACGGGATCACGACGCTCGCGTCGTCGGCGCGCGCGACGTCGCCGCGCATCGCGCCGGTCGCATCGACGACCGTCGTCGCGCCGCTCGCGTCGGCCAGCCACAGCTCGCCCTCGGAGCTGACGCCCAGCACGCGCGCGCCCGCCGCCAGCGGCACGCACGCCGCCGTCGCGGTCACCCGCGGCACGTCCGCCGGCACCCGCTCCGTGTCGTCGCTGCACGCTCCGAGCCCCGCCCCCGCGCCCGCCGCCATCGCCAGCACCAGCCCCGCGCGAACGCCGGCCGCGCCGAGGAGACCGAGGAAGCCAGGGGAGTCGAGGGGAATCGATCGGGTCGACATGCTCGTGCACCGAGAGGAGCCGGACCGCGGGCACGCACGCGCAACCTCCGCGCGCCCGTGCGAATCGTGCGTCCGACCCGCCACCCTCCGCCCCGGTTAAGCGGGTCGAGCGGCCTCCTGCGCGCCCGATGTAGGTCCCGAGCGCACCGACCTCGGTCGATGCCCATGGTGTGCCCACAAACGCACCGCGCCGCCCCCGGGAGGCAGGGGCGGCGCGGCTGGAAAACACGGGGGGCGGGCGGGCCCGCCGGGGGTCAGGCCTTGCGGCGGCGGCGGACCGCGACCAGGCCGACGAGGCCCAGCATCAGGCCGGCGCCGGAGGTCGAGGTCGAGCCACCGGCCGAGCAGCCGGCCGACTCGGGCTTGTTGACGAGCGGGTCGCACGCGTCGCCGATGCCGTCACCGTCGGAGTCCGCCTGGTCGGCGTTGGCGGCCTGCGGGCAGTTGTCGCTGCCGTTGGCGATGCCGTCGCTGTCCGCGTCGGGGCCGACGACCGAGTCGCACGCGTTGCCGAGGTGGTCGCCGTCGGCGTCGGCCTGGTCGGCGTTCGCGACGCTCGGGCAGTTGTCGTGCGCGTTGTCCACGCCGTCGTTGTCGAGGTCGAGGTCGTTGACCGGGTCGCACGCGTCGCCGATGCCGTCGTGGTCCACGTCCGCCTGGCCGGGGTTGGCGAGGTTCGGGCAGTTGTCGCCGGTGTTGCGCACGCCGTCACCGTCGATGTCGCGGTTGTCGTTCGAGTCGCACGCGTCGCCGATGCCGTCGGCGTCCTTGTCCGCCTGGTCGTGGTTCGCGACGTCGGGGCAGTTGTCGACGACGTTGGCGATGCCGTCCGAGTCGATGTCGAGGCCGTTCGAGTCGTCGCACGCGTCGCCGAAGCCGTCCGAGTCCTGATCGGCCTGGTCGTGGTTCGCGATGGTCGGGCAGTTGTCGCGCTGGTTCTGCACGCCGTCATCGTCGAGGTCGCGCTCGTCGGTGGTGTCGCACGCGTCGCCGATGCCGTCGCCGTCCTTGTCCGCCTGGTCGGCGTTGGCGACGGTCGGGCAGTTGTCGAACTGGTTGAAGTAGCCGTCCGAGTCGAGGTCGCGGCCGTCGGTGGTGTCGCACGCGTCGCCCACGCCGTCGCCGTCGGTGTCGACCTGGTCGACGTTCGCCTTCCACGGGCAGTTGTCGCGGACGTTCAGCACGGTGTCGCCGTCGACGTCGTAGTCGTTGACCGGGTCGCACAGGTCGCCGATGCCGTCGCCGTCGGTGTCCGCCTGGTCGGCGTTGGCGAGCTCGGGGCAGTTGTCGGCCGCGTTGAGGACGAGGTCGCCGTCGAGGTCGTTGCCGTTGAAGCCGTCGCACACGTCGCCGGTGCCGTCGTGGTCGCTGTCGAGCTGCGCCGGGTCGAACGTCAGCGGGCAGTCGTCGGCCGCGTTCGGCACGCCGTCGGCGTCGAGGTCGCGGTTGTCGACCGGGTCGCACGCATCGCCGAGGCCGTCACCGTCGGCGTCCGCCTGGGTGCCGTTCGCGATCACGGGGCAGTTGTCCTCGGTGTCGATCTTGCCGTCGAGGTCCACGTCGGTCGCGCAGGTCGAGGGCACGCCGCTGCAGACCCAGCCCAGCTCGGGCTGGCAGGTCGGCGAGCAGCCGTCGCCGGCCGCGGTGCCGCCGTCGTCGCACGGCTCGCTCCACTGGACGAGGCCGTCGCCGCAGATCGGCGCGCAGCCGGACGCGTCGCAGGTCCAGCCTGCCTCGACGGTGCACGAGCCGGAGCAGCCGTCGCCGCCGGTGCCGTTGCCGTCGTCGCACACCTCGGCGCCGGCCAGCTTGCCGTCGCCGCAGATCGTGGCGCACTGCGAGCGCGGACCGGCGCACGTGTAGCCGTCCTCGATCGCGCACGACGCCGAGCAGCCGTCGCCGTCGACCAGGTTGCCGTCGTCGCACGCCTCGGCCGACGAGCGGATGCCGTCGCCGCAGGTCGCCGCGCACTCGGACGGCTCGCCGCTGCACGCCCAGCCGACCTCGCCCGTGCCGGAGGCCGAGCAGCCGTCGCCGGGGATCACGTTGCCGTCGTCGCAGGCCTCGCTGCCCTCGAGGACGCCGTCGCCGTGCACCGGGGTGCAGGACGCGCCGGCGGTGTCGCAGTGCCAGCCCGCCTCGAGCGTGCAGGTCGCCGAGCAGCCATCGCCGCTCGCCGCGTTGCCGTCGTCGCAGACCTCGGCGCCGCGCAGCCTGCCGTTGCCGCAGCGATCGACGCAGACCGACGGCGAACCCTCGCAGGTCCAGTCGGCCTCGACGCGATCCTCGACGTCGCAGCCGTCGCCGTTGACGAGGTTGCCGTCATCGCACTGCTCGCCCGCCTCGACCACGCCGTTGCCCCACACGCTGCCGAGCTCGCACGCGGACGGCGCGCCCGCGCAGCTCCAGTCGGCCTCGATCTGGCACTGCGCGCTGCAGCCGTCGCCGGCCACCGCGTTGCCATCGTCGCAGCCCTCGATCGTCGTCGCGGCGCCGTCGCCGCAGGTGGCGGCCGGCCCGGCGGCCAGCGCCAGCCGGTAGTGGATCGTGCGCGACGTCTGGATCGCGCCGAGATCCCACTCGACGCCGATGCCGTTGTCGAACGAGTAGTGGGTCTCGAGGAACGACGACAGGTTGCCGCCGCTCGCGATCGCGCGGAACGCCTGCGCCTGGTCGCCGGAGAACCACTCGGTCCACATCGGCTTCGAGGCGATGAAGGCGCCGTAGACGCCGGGGCGGGTCACGCCGACGACGCCGGGGACGCCCGGGCCGATCGGCGCGATCGCCGTGCCCATCGTGTCGCCGTCGAGCGCGGCGTCGACGACATCGTACAGCTTCACCCGCTCGAGGTTGTTCGCCGGCGGCGTCACGACGACGTCGAAGTCGACGAACGCCGACCCGGCGACGTAGCGGACCGTCATGTCGAGGCTCAGGCCCTGGCCGTTGCTCACCTTGGTCGTGACCGCGTACGGCGTGGCGACGCTGCCGTCACCGCTCACCTCGCTCTGCGACACCGGCGCCAGGAAGTGGCTACCCACCGGTCCCAGGCCCCACGTCGTGTTGCCGAGGGCCACGACCAGGCTCGCCGGCGACGCGAACTGCTCGAGATCGCCGCGATGGACCTGGATCGACGTATCGGCGGCGACGTCGATGCGCAGGGAGCCATCGGGGTCGGAACCGCCGGTGGGATTGAGAATGGCGGACGCGTCAGCGCGGCCGGCCGCGAGCCCGAGCGCGAGGACCGACGCGCACGAGAGACGGTGGACGAGAGCACGAGACATGACTTCCTCCGGACGAGGGGGCGCCCCGGCCGCGCCCCTCGCACCCGCGGGGGCCTCGACCAGACACGACACTGGGTTGGTGTCGTTGGAATCGGCCATACCAATGGCCAATTCAGTGGGTGGCCCGTTACCCAGGGCGAAGGTCGGTCAGCTACGCGTCAGGTAGCTTCGCGAACGAACGACAGATACTGGTCCTCGAGGTCGTCGATCGCCATGGGGCGACGGCACCTTGGACACGGTGTGGGCGGCAACTTGCCGCGCCCGGCCCGCACCTCGGCGGTCGTGTAGAGCTGCTCGACCTGCTCGTCGCACTCCCGGCAGGCCAGGGGCGCGTAGAACGACTCCAGCCGGCCGTGGCCGAGGAAGCCGTTCACCATGTTGCACTGATCGATGATGGCGGGCGGGCAGCGGACGAAGCGCAGCGGCACCTCGCGCGGCACCGCGCGCACGAAGTCGATCCATGTCCGCACGCCGGACGAGTTGATCCGCTGGACGCCGCGCAGATCGATCTCGATCGGCCGCCGGCCGAGCGCGGACAGCGGCCGCAGGTCGGCGGCCTCGTCGATCACGCCGGCGAGCGTCACGACGTCGGTCACGACCGTGGCCTCGGTCCGCTCGACGATCGCGACGGTGAACGGCTGGCGTCGGCTCGACATGCTCGGAGTGGTTCGGCCCTCGGCGTCGCCCGCGGCCGGCGCGAGGAACTGGGATACCCCGCTGCTACCCGAGCCTAACACGCGGCGACTCATCGATCATCGGCGAGGGCCGATGCCGATCGCGGCGCCACGTTGATGGCCCCGGGGCGCGCGGAGCCCACGAGGCCGATGATAGGCTCGGCTTCGATCCCCCGCCCCGCTGTCTCGCGGTCGAGGTTTCCCGTATGGCGATGGACAAGCCGACCTTCAACAAGCTGCTGGCGTTCGGCATCGAGCGCGGCGTCTCGGACATCCACTTCGAGGTCGGCTATCCCCCCCACTACCGCCTCCACGGTGAGCTGCTCGGCGCGATCAAGGTCGCCCCGCTCACCGCCGCCGACACCGAGGCGATCGCGCGGATGATCCTCGAGGAGCGCGGCAACACGGTCGACTTCACGCGCACGTTCGGCGAGATCGACGTCTCGTACGCGCTCGCCTCGCGCGGCCGCTTCCGCGCGTCGATCTTCCGCCAGCGCGGCGCGGTCGGCGTGGTGATGCGCCTCATCCCGATCCAGGTGCAGACGATCGAGCAGCTCAACCTGCCGCCCGTGCTGTCCGAGATCGCCGACACCCGCCGCGGGCTCATCCTCGTCACCGGCGCCACCGGCAACGGCAAGACGACGACGATCGCGGCGATGCTCCGCTACATCAACGACACCCGCCACGCGCACATCATCACGATCGAGGATCCGATCGAGTTCCTGCACGAGCCCGGCAAGTGCATGATCATCCAGCGCGAGGTCGGCAGCGACACCGAGAGCTTCAAGGACGCGCTGGTCGCCGCGCTCCGCCAGGACCCCGACGTCATCATGGTCGGCGAGATCCGCGACCGCGACACCGCGGCGACCTGCCTCAAGGCGGCGGAGACCGGCCACCTCGTCATCTCGGCCATCCACACGCCCGACGCGGTGTCGACCGTGCAGCGCTACATCGGCCTGTTCGAGCCGGACGCGCAGGACGTCGTGCGCGAGCGGCTCGGCGACTGCCTGCAGGCGGTGGTGTCGCTGCGGCTGCTGGTCGCGAAGGAGGGCCGGCGGCGGCTGCCGGCCGTCGAGATCCTGCGGGTGACGCGCACGATCCGCGAGTGCGTCCGCACGCCGGGGCGGCTGAACGACATCCCCGAGCTGATCCGCAAGGGCCGCGATCTCTACTCGATGCAGCTCTTCGATCAGCACCTGCTCGACCTGGTCAACGCGGGGCTGATCTCGATGGAGACCGCCATCTACGCGTCGTCGAACCCGGAAGAGCTCGAGCGGTCGCTGCGGATCGAGTAGGAAGAGCCGCACGCTCTTCGCCCGTGCCCGGGCCCGTCCGCGGCGCGGGCCTACTGGCCGACGATGTCCCCCTTCATGCCGCCGAGCGCGGTGAGGAGCTGGTCGCGGTCCTCGGGCTTGGCGCCGGCGTCGTCGAGCGCCTTCTTCAGGTCCTCGACGAGCGCGTTGAACTCGTCGTCGGTGATGCCCATGCCGGCGTGCGCCTCCTTCATCGACTTGCCGGTGTACTTGCAGGGGCCGCCGGTCGCCTCGCAGACCTGATCGATCAGCATCTGGCGGAAGTGGGCCATCTCGTCCGCGTCGATGGTGGCGAACTTCGCGTTGATCCGCGTGTCGGCGCTGACGTTGGCGAGGAACTTGTCGACCACGGCCTCGATCGCGGGCTTCTGGCCGAGGCGGTCGTAGAGGCTGGCCTGGGGTGCGGGCTGCTTGACCTCGGCCTTCTTGCCGCCGCAGGCGGTGCCACCGAGGGCGAGGGCGAAGGCGAGGGCCAATCCGGCGATGCGCATGAGTCGATCCTTTCCTTTGGCGAGAGCGGCGGCGTCGCCGGAGTCCCCCGGAGGCGGCCGCACTGCCCCGTACGGGCAAGCGAACGCATCGGATCACGATGCTTTCGGCCACGCAACCGACGGAGGCGCCGCTCGGCGACGGCGCCGTCGAGGCCGCGTTTCACCGCGACGGCGACGCTGGTCGGACCATCGCGAGGTGCGGGATGCCGTCCTCGTCGTAGTCGTCCGACGCGCGATCGAAGCCGTGCTGCCGGTAGAAGCGCTCGAGGTACGCCTGCGCCGAGATCCGCACCGGCACCGGGCCGTGCTGCGCCTCGAGGCGGCCCAGCCCCTCGACGACGAGCGCGTGGCCGAGGCCGGTGCCGCGCTTCTCCGGCGCGGTGACGATGCGGCCGAGGCACGCCTCCGTGCACTTCACGCCGGGCGCGAACGCGCGCAGGCAGGCGACCGCGACGTCGCCGTCCTCGAGCCACAGGTGATCGGCGTGGCGATCCCAGCCGTCGGCGTCGAGGTACGCGCAGGTCTGCTCGACGACGAACACCCGCTGGCGCAGCGCCAGGATGCGGTACAGCTCGTCGACGGACAGCCCGGCGAAGGGCTCGTAACGCCAGGCCGGTGGCACGAGCCAATGATACCGGCCGCGAGCGCCCGGCGCGCGAGCGGGCCCGCGGAATGTGGAAGACTGGGCGCGTGACCCGCTGGCGCATCACCGCGTTCCTCGCCTCGGCGCCCGGCCGGCTGCCGGGGCCCACCCGCGCCGCGGTCGCTCTCGGCCGCGGGCTCGCCGCGCGCGGCTGGGGGCTCGTCTACGGCGGCGCCGGCGTCGGCCTGATGGCGACGCTCGCCGACGCGGCGCTGGCGGCCGGCGGGGAGGTGGTCGGCGTCATCCCGCCCAACATGGGC
>DASZXE010000323.1:0-9739 GCA_035546475.1 Kofleriaceae bacterium | reverse complement strand
GCGCTGCGCGGCGCGTTCGACGGCTGCGCGGTCGTGATCGCGTGCGCCGGGCCGTTCGCGCGCATGGGCGCGCCGGTGGTGGCGGCGGCGATCGACGCGGGCGCGCACTACCTCGACGTCTGCGGCGAGCAGGCCTTCATGCGGGCCTGCTTCGAGGAGCACGAGAGCGCCGCGCGCCACCGCGGCCGCGTGGTCGTGAACGGCCTCGCCTTCGAGGGCGCGCTCGGCGACTGGGCCGCGCGGTGGGCGGCGCTCGCCCTGTGCGGCGCCCTCGACCTCGACGAGGAGGCGCCGGTCGCGCGGGCGCCGATCGCGCGGCTCGCCGACGACCGGCCGCTCGACGAGCTGGTGATCGGCTACGCCGCCTCCGGCTTCGTGCCGACGCCGGGCACCCAGCGGTCGCTGGTCGCGGCGCTGACCGGGCCGGGCGTGGTGTGGACCGCCGGGCGCTGGGATCCGGCGCGGCCGGGCGCGCGCCGCCGCGACCTCAACTTCGGCCCCGGCATCGGCAGCCGCAGCGCGCTGTCGTTCCCGTCGGGCGAGGTCATCACCGTGCCCCGCCACGTCGCCGCGCGGCGGGTGGAGACGCTGCTCGCCGCCGGCGGGCCGCGCTGGTTGACCGCCGGCCTCGGGCTGGCGGCGCCGCTGCTCGCGCTCGCGCGCGGGCCGCTGCCGGCCTTGCTCGACAGCCTCGCCGATCCGCACCAGGTGCCGGATCCGGTGCGGCGCTCCGCCGCGCGGTTCGCGGTGGTGGCGCAGGCGCGGCGCGGCTTCGAGCGCACGCAGGTGACGATCACCGGCCACGACGTCTACGGCGTGACCGCGCACCTGGCGGCGAGCGCGGCGGCGCGGCTGGCGGCGCGCGGCGAGGGTCCGGTCGGCGTGCTCGCGCCGAGCGAGGTCTTCCCGGCGGCGGCGTCGCTCGAGGCGCTCGAGGCGTACGGCGAGCTGACGGTGGCGACGTCGTTCGACCGTTGAACCGATCGCGGTGGCGAGCTGCGCGCCGGTCGCGGCGTCGAGCTGCGGGCTGAGCTGCGAGCCGAGCTGCGGACGAGCTGCGGACGAGCTGCGAGCCGAGCCGCGAGCCGATCGCGATCGCGCGGCGAACGATCGTTGAACCGGCTCGCGATCGCGACGATGATGTTCATGCGTGGCGCAGGCGCGGGTGGATTCCCGCAGGCCATACGACGTTCACCGAGAATCGTTGGGACTGCATGCATTTTTGCCCGCGGCCCTTTGCGCTGCGGAGCGAACGGCGCAAAGTGCCGCGGATGTCAGCACCGTACCTCGCGCCACTGCACGACGAGCTCGATCAGCTCGGGGTGCAGTTGCGCGAGCTCGCCTATCAGATCGTGGCGCAGGTCTTCCTCGACGAGCTCGCGCGTCGCGAGGCCGCCGAGGCGGAGGCGGAGGCCGAGGACGACGACGACCGCACCGACAGCGTGTCCGCCTCGCCGACTCGCACCGCGTCCGCGCCGCCCGCGCGCGGCCAGTGGACGCGCGAGCTCGTCGTCGAGGAGCTCTCGCAGTGGTTGCTCGGCGGCCATCCGGTCGAGGCCGCGTACCTGATCCGCCACCGCCAGCGCGCGCTCGTCACCAACGCCAAGAAGTTCTTCGGCCGCTTCGACGCCGCGCTCAACGCGGCGAACCTGCACCTCTCGCGGATCTATCCCGAGGGGATCCCGAGCAAGAAGGCGACCAAGGCGCCTTGAGGCTCCGAGCGCCGCTCGGACCGGGGTTGCTCTGACCGAGACCGGTCCCGAGGTCCTCCTCGGGCCCGATCGCCCGATCGATCGACGAGAGGGTTGGCATTGGCCAACCCTCCGAGCGTCCGAGCGCCGCTCGGACCGGGGTTGCTCTGTCCGAGATCGGTCTCGAGGTCCTCCTCGGGCCCGATCGCCCGATCGATCGACGAGAGGGTTGGCATTGGCCAACCCTCCCAGCCGCCATGCCGCGAGAGCTTCGCGTGGCGCGGCGACCTCCGGCGGTGCGCGGCGCGGCCCGGCGGCGCGTGCCGCCGAAAGCGTGGCGGCCCTGCGGGCTTGTCCGCGGGGCGGGCGCACGCCCCGTCAGGACCACAGGCGCGCGTCGACCGCGGCGAGCACGAGCTTGAGCTTCTCGGCCAGCTCGGTGAACTGCTCGAGCTCCGACGCCTCGCCCAGCTTGCGCGCGGTGTTCATGCAGCGGACGAGGTACGAGAACAGGCTGCCCTCCTCGTGCTGGAGCCCCTCGCGCTCGACCAGGTCCAGGAAGCCGAGCCGCTCGTCCTCCATCATCGCCCACACCCGCTTCTGCTTCTTGCCGCCGTGCAGCTCCGGGTGCGGCACCTCGGCGCAGAAGCGGGCGAGCGCCTCCTCCATGCGCGACGGCACGTACGGGTGCGCGCGGTCCCACTCCGCCTCGGCGTCCTCCCACGCCGCCTGCCCGTTCTCCATCCGCAGCTCGCGCAGGCGGTTGCGGCACCACTCGCGCTTCACGTCCTCGACCTTGCGATCGAAGATCCGCTGCACCGCCTCGTGCTCGACCAGCAGCTCGACGACCGCCCGGTAGTCCTCGTAGTCGAGCTGCTCGTTGCGCAGCAGGTGATAGACGAACAGGCCGTCCATCCCCTGCAGCGACTTGATCATGTCGCCGCGCACCTGCTTGCCGTGCTCGTCGATGACGCCGATCGCCTTCATGTTGTCGACCAGCATCGCGAGCTGCTTGTGCAGCGCGACCCGCTCGCGCGGATCGATCAGCAGGTGATCGATCACGGTGACGACGTCGAGGCGCATCGACGGCGGCAGCGACGCCTCGATCTCGTCGACCACCCGCGGCGTGCCGGCGACGTGGCCGGGCAGGCTGGTCGACGTCAGGTCGGGCAGGCCGATCGCCAGCACCTGCTCGGCGGTGATCTTCGTCTTGCTGCGCAGCTCGGCCGGCTCGCCGCGGACGAGGTCGGCGTGGGTCTCCGGCGTCCACAGCAGGTCGCCGTTCCTGACCGCGTCGTTCTTGGCGCGGCCGTAGACGGTCTTCCTGATCTTGACCTCGTCGATCGCGCCGCGCTTGCCGGCGTCCTTCAGCTCCTTGCGCAGGTCGACGACGACCTGCTCGGGCGCGAGCGCGATCGCGAGGCCGCGGTCGTCGAACTGCGGGCGCCCGGCGCGGCCGGCCATCTGGTGGAACTCGGCCGGCGTCACCAGCCGCGGCTCCTTCTTGATCACCTTCTTCAGCGACGGAAAGACCACGGTGCGCGCCGGCAGGTTGATGCCGGCGGCGATCGTCTCGGTCGAGACGACGAACTTGATCAGCCGGTCGAGGACGAGCTGCTCGACGAGCTGCTTGTAGCGGGGCAGGATGCCGGCGTGGTGGATCCCGATGCCGTGGGTGAGGAGCGGCCGCAGCTCCTTGGCGCAGCCGGCCGGTAGCAGCGCGGCGTCGCACGCGGCCTCGACCTTCGCCTTCTCCTCGTCGGAGGTGAAGCGGCGGCAGCTCTTGAGCAGCCGGGCGACGTCGAAGCAGGCCTCGCGGCCGAAGACGAAGATGATCGCGGGGACGTCGCCCTTCCACGACAGGTCCTTGACGGTGTCGAGCAGGAGCTCCTCGCGGAACTGGTGCTCGAGGGGCACCTTGCGCTCGCGCGAGTCGATGAGCCCCATCTTCACCTTGCGGGTCAGCTCGATCCAGTGGGTGAACCGCTCCGGGTGGCCGACGGTGGCCGACAGGATGACGAGCTGCGCGCGCGGGTCGAGGCCGATGATCGACTGCTCCCACACGTAGCCGCGCTCGGGGTCGTTGAAGTAGTGGCCCTCGTCCATGATCACGAGGTCGGCGGGCGCGACGTTCTTCTCGCCGACGATCCGGTTCCACAGGATCTCGGCGACCTCGACCTGCACCGGCGCGTCGCGGTTGACCTTGTAGTCGCCGGTGGCGAAGCCGACCTGGTCCTCGCCGAAGTCGGCGCACAGCTCGCGGTACTTCTCCTCGGTGAGCGCGCGCAAGGGCGTCGTGTAGACCACCCGCTGCCCCTTCGCGAGCGCCGCGTAGATGCCGGC
This sequence comes from Kofleriaceae bacterium, assembly GCA_035546475.1. Classification (GTDB taxonomy): domain Bacteria; phylum Myxococcota_A; class Polyangia; order Haliangiales; family Haliangiaceae; genus UBA2376. Next base: position 5,705 of record DASZXE010000323.1, on the reverse strand, counting down.
CTTGGCCATCATCGTCTTGCCGGTGCCGGTCGGCACGCAGACGAGCAGGCTCTGCCCGGCGACGATCGCGGCGATCGCCTGCTCCTGGACCGGGTACGGCTCCTTGCCCTGCGACCAGAAGAACTTCTCGACGAAGGCGAGCTCCAGGTCCCCCGCCGAAAGCGTCGTCGTCGTCGCGGCCACGCCCGACCCTGCCACGCCCTCCTCCGCCGCGGCAAGCCGCCCGGCCCGTCCACGGGCCCACCGGCCCTCGCGGCGCCCCGCGCCTCGCCGCTCGCGGCTGCTGCGAGGTCACCGGCGGCGCGAGAGCGCCGAGATCGAGGATCCGGGGCGGCAGCTCGCCGACGCCAGCTCCGACGCATGGACCGGCGCGCGTGAGGGGCGGGGGCCGGTATCATCGGCGCCGTGACGGACGAAGCTGCTGGTTCGGAGCTCGACGAGATCAGGCGCGCCGCGGTGCCGAGGCCGGAGGGGCTGTGCGCGCGGCACGCGCGGCGGATCGTGCGCGGACCGGCGGTGGCCGGGCTCGCGCTCGTCTACTTCATCGGCGTCGACCTGGCGGCGTCGATGGTGGCGATGCTGGTCGGCGTCGGCGCGTTGCGGCTCGCGGGGACGCACAAGGGCGACCGGATCGAGGCGGTGGTGACGCTCGCGCTGCTCGTGCTGGTGCAGGTGCCGGTGTGGCTGCTGTTCGCGCGCGACGTGCGCCGGCGGCGCCAGGCGGCGGCGTTGCTGGTGCGCGAGGGCGCGATCGTCCTGGGCATCGTCACCGAGCGACGCGCGTTCCGCGGCGCGTCGTGGTACCGGGTCGACTTCGACCTCGGCGGCGAGCCGCACCACGTGGTCGCCGCGCTGACCCCGAACATCCTCGACGCTCACCTGCCCGAGGGCACCCGGGTGCCGGTGCTGGCGCGGCCCGGGTCGCAAGTCGCGGTCGCCTACCGGCCCGACGGGCGCGGCGTGTCCGAGCGGCTGCGCTGAGCGCGGCCGCGGCGGGCGGCCGGCGGCGCGCCGGCGGCGAGGACGAACAGCCAGCCGGGGACGAAGGCGCCGCCCTCGAGCCGGATCGCTCTCGGATCGAAGCCGAGCACCGCGAGGTCGTGGTCGGCGGCGAGCCGCTCGAGGTAGCCGCGGCTGTGGCGGTAGCGGCCGGTCGGGCCGCGCTCGACGTCGACGCCGTCGTGGCGCTCGACCGACGCGGCGAACAGGCCGCCGCCGGCGAGGACCGCGCGCGCGCCGGCGAAGACCGGCTCGAGGTCGCCGACGTAGATGAGGACGTCGGTGGCGACGACGAGGTCGGGGCGCGCGGCGGTCTCCTGCAGGTGCTCGACGAGGTCGGCCTGGTGCAGGCGATCGTAGACGCCGCGCGCGCGGGCGCGGTCGAGCATGGCCGGCGTGACGTCGACGCCCTCGAGGACGTCGCAGCGCGCGCGCAGGAGCGCGCCGGTCAGCCCGGTGCCGCAGCCGAGATCGAGCGCGTGGGCGAAGCGGCGATCGGGCGCGACGAGGTCGAGCGCGACGACCAGCTTCTCCGGGATGCGGTACTCGAGCTCGTCGACCAGGAGCGCGTCGAAGCGCGGCGCCATGTCGGTGTAGAGGGCGACGACCTCGTCGCGCGGCGTGATCGGCGGGACGCCGCCGCGCAGGCCCTCGAGCGGCGCGCCGGCCCCCGGCTCGCCGCCGCCGGTCAGTTGATCTCGCACACGTACGGCAGCCGCGCCGTGCAGTCGCGGTCGTTCCACAGGCCGGTGCCCGCCATCAGGTGCGCGCAGTCCTCGTTGTGCATGAAGTCGTCGGGCTGGTTCATCCCCCACGCCTTGAAGTCGTAGCGCTCGCCGGTCGACCAGAACCAGGTCGCCTCGCTCGGGCCCTGGAAGAGCCCGATCCAGGTGTCGCGCGCCGCGAAGCTGGCGGCCATGAAGTCCTGCTCCTCCTGCGACGTCACCGTCGCCAGGTGGGCGCCGATCGACGCGCAGTCGGCGATCGCCTCCGGCTGGGTGCGCAGCGCGTAGAAGATGCGGTAGGCGTGGTTCGTCATCGGATCGAACGTCCAGGTCGGCCGCTCGCACAGCGCGCGCCGCGGCTGATCGCAGGCGAGATCGTTCCAGCCGCCGGCCGCGCCGCCGGCCTCGACGCAGTCCTCGATGCCGCCCGAGTCGTTCGGCTCGCCGGCGTTCCAGGTCGCCATCGCGGTGTCGAGCGGCGCGCCGGTCTCCCACGCCCACAGGTTCTGGCCGTCGGCGGCGCGGGTCAGCCCGAGCCAGGTGTCGGCGAACGGGTCGGTCCACAGCGGCGCGACCGTCGTCCACTCGCCCGGCGTGTCGAGGACGATCAGGTGAGCGCCGGTCGCGGCGCAGGTCGCCTCGGCCGCCGCGCGCGCGGCGGTCGCGTCGATCATCGTGTAGCAGTGGCCGGTCGCCGGATCGACGAGGCCGGGGCAGACCTCGCAGCGGACGCAGGTCGCGCTGCCGTCGTCGCAATCCTCGACGTTCTTGCGCACGTGACCGTCGCCGCAGGTGGCGAACTGGCAGTCGATGCAGCCGTCGGTGTCGTCGGCGTTGCCGTCGTCGCACTGCTCGGCGCCGCCGACGATCCCGTCGCCGCACACCGCGGCGTCGACGTCGGCCACGCCGTCGTCGCCGCCACTGCCGACGATCTTGCCCGTGCACGCCCCGGCGGCGAGGGACACGGACACGGCGGCGGCGAGCAAGGTCAGGCGCACGCCCCGACGATAGCGAAAAGCGCCGCCGCCGTCAGGGTGCCTGGATCACGACGTCGTCGGTCAGGACGTTGATCGGCGCGTCCCAGGCGGTGTTGGCGAGCCGCACCGAGTAGCGCTCCACCTTGCCCGGCGCCTGCAGGCGGGGGTCGGCGTCGGGCAGCCAGAGGCCGAGGCGGTGGTGGCCGGGCGCCATCGTCGCCGGCACCGGCAGCGCCGCCCGCACGGTGACGACCTCGCCGGGCTGCCAGCCGCGCGGCTCGGCCCGCACCCAGGTGCGGACGTCGTCGAGCGTGAAGAAGACCGGCCGCGCGTTGAACATCGCCGCGTAGCCGGTGTTGACCAGCCGCAGCGCGACGTGCAGCGTGCCGCCCGGCACCACGTCGCGATCGAACGTGATCGAGCGCGCCTCCAGCCGGTAGCCGAGGTCGCGCGCGATCTGCCGGTAGCAGCCCTGCGCCTTCCAGCCGGCGAGGACGTCCTTCTGGTAGAGCGCGTTCAGGAACGACCAGTGGAGGCGCGCCAGCTCGGCGAGCGCGGTCGGGCAGTCGGTGCGCGGCGGGTTGACCTCGCAGGTCTCGCCGCCGACGGGGGCGAAGCGGCCATCGGCGGCGACGACGTCCTTCCAGTGCTCGATCGGCTCCGGGTAGGTGCCGAGGTCGCTGTCGCTGGCGAGGAAGCAGGAGTTGTGGTGGCCGACCCGCGACCGGTCCGAGCCGTCCCACGCGTGGCCGGGCTCGATGCCGCCGCCGTAGGCGTCGACCTTGTAGCGCGGGCTGCGCACGGTGACCGAGCGCGACGGCGGCAGCGCGTGCAGCACCGCGTAGAGGACGTCGCCGCGGTCGCGCGGGTTGTCGAGGCCGTGCGTCGAGCTGTGCCACTCGCCCCAGGCGCCGATGAAGCCGGCGTCCATGACGGCGATGACGTCGGCGTTGGCGGCCAGCACCGGCTGGAGCTGCGCGATCTGCTCGAGGATGATCGGCTTGGGCGCGTCGGCGCCGGTGGCGGACGCGTTGTAGACGAAGCGCAGCACGACCTTGATGCCGGCGTCGCGCACGCGGGCGAAGCCGCGATCGAGCGCGGCGAGGAACGCGTCGGGCAGCGGGCCGTCGCGGTAGTCGTCGAGGCGGACGCCGGCGTAGCCGAGCGTGTAGCCGCGCGCGCGGACGTCGTCGATGTCGCGGCCGCCGACCAGATCGACGTCGACCATGAAGCCGCGCTCGGGGTTGAGCAGGTCGCCGTCGGCCGGCGGGTAGGCGACCGTCTCGCCGGGGCGCGGAGGCGGCAGCGGTGGCAGCGGCGGCACCGGCGGCAGCGCGGCGGGCGGGGCGAAGCGCACCGTCGTCGTCGGCCGCGACGCCGGGCAGGCCGCGAGCAGCGCCGCCGCCGCGAGCACGGCCGCCGGCATCGTCGGTGGGATCGGCTGGTGGCCGCGCAGGCATGGAGGCTAGCGCGGCTCGCGGGCGCGTCCACGCCGCGCGCTTGCTACGATGCCCGGCAGTGGCCGCCGAGCCGAAAGACCCGCGCGCGCCGCGCGATGCGCTCGGCGACACCATCGCGCCGCCGTCGGCGGATCCGATGGGCGCCACCGTGCGCCGTTCGGCGGTGACCGAGACGGTGGTGCCGGCGGCGCTCGACGAGACCGTGCTGCCGGCCGCGACCGACGCGCTCGGCGCCACCGTGCGGCGGTCGGCGGTGACCGACACCGTGCCGCCGCCGGCGGCGCTCGAGACGCTGTTGCCGGCGGCGGGCACCGACGACACGTTGGCGGCCGCGGGGCCCGCGGCGGCCGTCGACTCGCGGCTGCCCCGCCCGGCCGGCGACTCGCTGTCGGAGCCGGCCGGCGGCTCGTCGGCGACGCTCGTCCGCTTCGATCCCGAGGCCGACACCCTGCGCACGGTCGGCGACGAGCTGCGGCAGGCGTCGATCGATCGGTTCGGCGACGTCGACGACGACCGCTTCGAGGTGCTGAGCGAGCTGGCCCGCGGCGGGCTCGGCCAGGTGCTGCGCGCCCGCGACCCGCGCACCGGCCGCATCGTCGCCATCAAGCAGGTGCTGCGGCCGAACCGCGAGCTGATCGTGCGGTTCGCGCGCGAGGCGCTGGTCACCGCCAACCTCCAGCACCCGTCGATCGTGCCGGTCTACGAGGTCGGCCGCTGGCACGGCGGCGAGCCGTACTACGCGATGAAGCTGGTGCGCGGCCGCGCGCTCGACGCGCTGATCGCCGAGGCCGGCAGCGGCGCCGCGCGGGTCGCGCTGGTGCCGCACGTGATCGCCGTCGCCGACGCGCTCGCCTACGCGCACAGCGAGCACGTGATCCACCGCGACCTCAAGCCGGCCAACGTGCTCGTCGGACCGTACGGCGAGACGGTGGTGATCGACTGGGGCCTCGCCCGCGACCTCGCCAGCGACGACGACGCGCCGGCGCCGACGCTGGCGACCGCGGCGCCCGGCGAGACCGTCGCCGGCGCGGTGATGGGCACGCCGTCGTACATGGCGCCGGAGCAGGCGACCGGCCAGCTCCTCGACGAGCGCGCCGACGTCTACGCGATCGGCGCGCTCCTCTACCACGTGCTCGCCGGCGTGCGGCCGTACGACGAGCAGAAGACCGTCGACGGCATCCTCGCCGCGGTCGAGAAGGGCCCGCCCCACCTGCTCGCCGCCCTCGCGCCCGACGCGGCGCCCGAGCTGATCGCGATCGCCGGCAAGGCGATGGCGCGCGACCGCGCGGCGCGCTACCCGACCGCGCGCGAGCTCGCCGAGGATCTGCGCCGCTTCCAGGCCGGGCAGCTCGTCGGCGCCCACCGCTACTCGAGCCGCGAGCTGGTCCGCCGCTGGCTGCGCCGGCACCGCGCCGCCGCCGCGACCGCCGCGATCGCGGCCGCCGCCCTCGCGGTGTTCGGCGTCGTCAGCTTCCGCCGCATCGCCCACGAGCGCGACCGCGCGCGCGCCGCGCAGCGGGTGGCCGAGCGCGAGCGGGCCGACG
>DASZXE010000322.1:0-5169 GCA_035546475.1 Kofleriaceae bacterium | reverse complement strand
GGCGAGCCGCGCAAGCGCCGCCGCCGGCGCCGCGGAGGCCGCCGCCGGAACGGCGAGCCGGTCGCGGAGGCCGCCGCCTCGTGAGCCGCGGCGGCTCGCGCGCCGACCGCTCGCGGGCCTTCGCCGACCACACGCTCGCGGTGGACCTGGGCGCGCACGAGCACTACCGCGACGCGGCGCTCTACGACTTCGAGTACCGCCGCCGGCGCGCCGATGTCCGCTGGTACGTCGAGCTGGCGGCGCGGCTCCTCGGCGGCGGCGGCCGCATCCTCGAGCTCGGCTGCGGCTCCGGCCGCGTGACGGTGCCGCTCGCCCGCGCCGGTCACCAGGTCACCGCGCTCGATCACGAGCCGGCCATGCTCGCGGCGCTCGAGGAGCGGCGCAGGCGGCTGCCGGCGGCCGTCGCCGCGCGCATCGAGCCGGTGCAGGGCGACCTGCGGACGTTCGCGCTCGGCCGCCGCTTCGATCTCGTCCTCGCGGCGTTCAACGTCGTCGAGCACCTGTACACGCGCGTCGAGGTCGACGCCTGCTTCCGCGCGGTGCGGCGCCACCTGCGGCCCGACGGGCGGTTCGCCTTCGACGTGCAGCTCCCCGACCTGCCGTGGCTCGCGCGCGACGCCTCGCGCCGCTGGGCGCGCACCCGCTTCACGCACCCGGTCACCGGCGAGCCGCTCTACTACTCGACGAACCACGACTACGATCCGGTCAGCCAGATCTGCGTCATCCGGCTCTACTACACGCCGGTGCCACCGGCGGCCTCGAGCGAGACCGCCGCCGGCGTACCTCGCCGGGCCCGATCGCTCGCCCCGCGAGCCCGTGGTCTCCTCGCCGGCTCGCGACGACGGCGCGAGGAGGTCGTCGTGCTCTCGCAGCGGAAGTTCTTCCCGGCGGAGCTCGAGGGGCTGGTGGCGCACGCGGGGCTCCGCGTCGTCGAGCGGTACGGCGACTTCGACGGCGCGCCGCTCGGCCCGGGCGCCGACAGCCAGGTGCTCGTCTGCGCCGCCGCGCGCCCGAAAACGGCGGTTTCTCGACGGGGCTGACGATTTTTTTTTCGAGGGCTCGACGAGCGCTCGACGAGGGCTCGACGGAGACCTGCGCACCCGTTCAGGCAGCGCCGTTTCTCGTCGAGAAATCGACCCGTTACCGTCGAGGAATCGGTGCGTCCGCGGTTCCTCGACGGAGATCGCGCCGCGCGGCGATCGATCTCCGTCGAGGCTCCGTCGAGCCCGCGCGCGAGCTCATTGTCAGACCCCCCTCATAGCGTCGCCACCAACTCACCATCCTATCGGGAGGGACTGACAATGGCTGCTGAAGAGACGGTCTACCAGGCGAACATCAAGCGCGACAACAACCTGATGTACTACATCAAGAACGGCGACGTCTGGGCCGTGCCGCGCAAGAAGCCCGGCCAGCCCAAGGGCAAGGCGACGAAGGTCACCTCGGCCGGCATCGAGATGGACTACGGCAAGTACCTCTACTACCTGAACGGCGAGGGCAACATCGCCCGCAAGGAGCGGCAGGTCGGCGGCAGCAAGCGCAAGAAGACGGCGAAGGCCCCGGCCGCCAAGAAGGCGCCCGCCGCCAAGAAGGCGCCCGCCGCCAAAAAGGCGCCCGCCGCCAAGAAGGCCCCGGCCGCCAAGAAGGCCGCGGCCAAGAAGGCGCCCGCCAAGAAGGGCGGCAAGAAGAAGTGAGCGCGATCGACCGCGCGCGCTGACTCGTCGCCCGTCGACGAGCACGCCACGATCGAGCGAGGGCGGCGCCGGCACCACCGGCGCCGTCGTCGTTTTCGGTTCGGCCCGGGCCCGGCGGCGGCGCGGGGCGAGGTCGTCGACGGACCGCCGGCGATCGTCGCCGCGCCGTTGAATGCAGGGCCCCTAGCTTGCGGTCCGCTCGGCGGCAAGGCTAACCTCGCGCGGGAGGAAGGGAAAATGCTCGCTGACTTTCCACGTCGACTCACCATGAGCCTGGTCCTCGTCGCGGGATCGTGCGCTGCCCTGTTCCCCGTGCTCGGCACCATCCACAAGGCGTGGGCCGACGGCGACGACGACGACAGCGGCGATGACGACTCGGCCAACGGCGACGACGACAGCGGCGACGACAGCGGCGACCAGGGCGACGACGAGGACGACCAGGAGGACGAGGATCAGCCGCCGATCACGGCCGGCGGCCTCTACACCTTGCAGACCTACCCGCAGGGCGAGATCCAGCGCCCGCTCACCATGACGATGGGCATCACCCAACTCAGGGCGGGCGTCGGCTTCGACATCAGCAACAAGACCGCGTTCGACACGTTCGGCGGCTCGCTCGACGCGCGCTACGGCGTCCAGGACCACGTCGAGGTCGACGCGGGCTTCAAGGGCATCAGCAACTTCAAGACGATCTCGGCCTACGCCGCCTTCGAGGGCGCGCTGGTCTACGACCTGATCGACTTCCGCGCCGGCCTCCAGCTCGACCACACGAGCGGCGACACCGAGTTCGGCGTCACCGTCGGCTTCCCGTTCCGCTACGCGGTCAAGCCGCAGCTCGCGATCACCGCGCTCGAGACGGCGTTCCAGGTCCAGTTCGACAGCAAGCCGGACGCCACGCCGAGCATCGGCGTCGTGATCCAGCCGGCGCCGATCTTCGCCGTCAAGGTCTCGGCGGCGGTGCGCGTGAAGGACTTCGACTTCTCCAACGCCGCCAGCCTCAGCATCCCGGCCACCGCCGACCTCCAGCTCTCGCCGAACAACAAGCTCGACGTCGGCCTCGACTTCACGTTCAACAACCTCAAGCCGGCCGACTCGTCGGTGAAGTTCTACGACGACCGCTTCCTGCTCTTCTTCGGCCAGATCCGCCTCTAACCGCCTCCAAGAGGAGCGCCTTGCGCGTCTGCCCTCGCTGCCGCACGCGCTTCCCGACCGGGGAGCGCTTCTGCCTGAACGACTCGGCGATGCTGGTCGAGGAGCAGGACCTCGCCCGGCTCGGCACGACGGTCGGCAACTACCGCCTCGACCGGATCCTCGGCCGCGGCGGGATGGGGACGGTCTACAGCGGCGAGCACGTCTACATCAAGAAGCCGGTCGCGGTGAAGGTGCTGCACCCGCAGTTCGCCCGCTACCCGGACGCGGTGAACCGCTTCCTGCGCGAGGCGCGCGCGGCGTCGTCGATCAACCACCCGAACATCGTCGACGTCACCGACTTCGGCGTGCTCGCCGACGGGCTGGTCTACTTCGTCATGGAGTTCCTCGAGGGCAAGAGCCTCGAGGACCTGATCGAGAAGGACGGCGCGGTCGACCTGCACCGCGCGCTCAACATCGTCAACCAGTGCACCTACGCGCTCGAGGCGGCGCACGCGCTCGGCGTGATCCACCGCGACCTCAAGCCCGACAACATCATGCTGCTCGAGCGGCCCGGCCGCCGCGACATCGTGCGGATGGTGACCGGCAACCAGGGCGGCCACTGGATCACCGAGCGCGAGCGCAGCTACGACTTCGTGAAGGTGCTCGACTTCGGCATCGCGAAGATCCTCGCGCCCGACGAGCTCGGCACCGACACGCTGCAGGGCGCGGTGTTCGGCACGCCCGAGTACATGTCGCCCGAGGCGGCGCGCGGCGAGGACGTCGACGTCCGCACCGACGTCTACTCGCTCGGCGTGATCCTGTTCGACATGATCTGCGGGCGTCCGCCGTTCGAGGCGGAGGCCGGCAGCGAGGTGCTCGCCAAGCAGATCAACGCGCCGATCCCGTCGCCGCGGCAGGTGGCGCCGCAGCGCGAGATCACCGAGGGCGCGGAGCGCGTGATCATGCGGGCGATGGCGAAGGACCCGAGCCGCCGCTACCAGACGATGGCGGAGATGCGGACCGACCTCGCGCAGGCGTACGGCTCGGTGTCGTTCCGCCGCCACGTGCCCGTCGACGGCGGCCCGCGCGGCGCCGAGGCGCGCAAGAAGCGGCTGACCGAGGAGATCGACGAGTGGCTGCACAGCGACCACTCGAGCATGTCGGTCGAGGAGGCCCGCATGATCGCCCTCGTCGATCAGGCGGAGAAGGCGTTCGTGCAGCCGAACCTCTCGCCGCAGGACGCCGAGCGCCTCGCCAAGGCCCTCGACGACGCCCTCGACGACGACTGACCCGACCCTGCCGGGTTGAACGGCCGATTGCCAGAGCTTTCCCGAGGGCGTAGCCGGCGCGCGGCTACCATGATGGCGTGGAGCTCACACGCGGTCGGAGCGGAGACGAGGGGCGGGACGAGCGCGCGCGGTTCGACTGGCTCGACGCGGCGCGCGACGCGGGCCTCGACGACGAGACCGCGCTGCGGCTGTGGCGGGAGGCGGCGGCGGCGGCGGGGCCGGAGGCCGCGGAGGAGCGGTTCGCGTCGCTCGTCGAGGCTGCGCAGCGGGGTGATCGATCGCTGCGGGCCGGCAAGCAGACCCGCAGCGCGCGGCTGCGCGGCAGCCAGGCGGCGCCGGCGCGCGAGGGCGCTGCTGCTGCTGCGACGGCGACGGCGGCGGCGGCAGCGGCTGCGACTCCGACGGTGATGCGGTGGGCGGACGGCGGCGGCGATGGTGGCGCGGTGGAGGCCGCGGTGCGGCCGAGCGGCGGCGAGCCGCTGCCGGCGGCGCTGCGCGCGAAGCTCGAGGCCGAGCTCGGCTGCGAGCTGGCCGGCGTCCGGTTGCACCACGATGGCCAGGCGGCGGCGGCGGCGCGGGCGCTGCGGGCGCGGGCGTTCACCGTCGGCGAGCACATCTACTTCCTCGGCGGGCTGCCCGACTGGCAGTCGCCCGACGGCCTCGCGCTGATCGCGCACGAGGTCACCCACGTGGTGCAGCACTACCAGGGGCGCGTGGTGGCGCGGCCGGGCTTCGCGGTGAGCGATCCGCGCGACGCGCTCGAGCTCGAGGCCGAGGCGGTCGGCGCGCACTTCGCCGGCGGGGCGCGGCCGGGCACGCGCGCGGCGGATCACCTGCGCGGGGCGCGCGGTACCGTCGACGAGCGGGCGGCGGATCAGGCGGCGCGCGGCGGCGAGGGCCATGGCGGCAGCGGTGGTGATGGCGGTGGCGGTGGTGGTAGCGGTGGCGGCGGCGGCGCGGGGCTCGGGCCCTGGGCGGCCGGGTTGCGCGCGGCCGACGGTGGTGGCGGCGCGGGCGGAGGTGCGGGCGCGGCGGGGCCGCCGAAGATCGACGCGCTCGAC
>DASZXE010000321.1:0-2047 GCA_035546475.1 Kofleriaceae bacterium | reverse complement strand
AGATCCTCTGCGCGGCGCGGCCTTCGCCGGCGCGACCTCCGCGCGAGCCGCCGGCGCGACCTCCGCGCGAGCCGCCGGCGCGACGCTCGCGTCCACCGCCTTCGCCGCCGCCTCGTGCGCCACCTGCGGCTCCGTCGCGCCCGCCGGCGCCTGCTCCTCGACGCGCTCGAGCGTCGCCGCGCGCGCGGCCTCGTCGGCCACCACGCCCGCTCCCGCCGGCCCGCGCTCGAGCGCCGCGATCACCTCGGCGGCGCTGGCGAACCGGTCCTCGGGCCGCCGCTGCATCAGCCTGCGCACGATCGCCTCGAGCCACGCGGGCACCACCACGCCGGGCGCGCGCGTCGCGATCGGCGGCGGGTCCAGCGTCGCGTTCTGGTACATGACCTCCGCGAGGTTCCCGGAGAACGGCAGCTCGCCGGCGAGCATCTCGTACATCGTCACGCCGAGCGCGAACAGGTCGGCGCGGTGATCGGCGATGCCCATCGCCACCTGCTCGGGCGCCGCGTACGCCGGCGTGCCGACGGTCGCGCCGAGCCCGGTGAGCCGCGCCGACTCCACGGTCGGCTGCACCGTGATCGCGAGGCCGAAGTCGACGATGCGCGGCACGCCCTCCTCGGAGAGGATGACGTTGTCGGGCTTGAAGTCGCGGTGGACGAGGCCGCGATCGTGCGCGTGCGCCAGCCCGTCGGCCATCGCGCGCGCGAGCGTCACCACCTCGGCCGCCGGGATGGGACCGTGGGCGATGCGCGCCGACAGCAGCGTCCCCTCGACGAAGTCCATCACCAGGTAGAGCAGCCCGCCGTCGGAGCGGCCGAAGTCGGTCACCCGCACCACGTTCGGGTGGTCGAGCCCGCTCGCCGCCTCGGCCTCCTGCGCGAACCGCAGGCGCATCGCGAGCGTGCTCGCGAGATCGCCGAGCAGCACCTTCACCGCGAACGTGCGGCGCTGCAGCCGCGCGTGGCGCGCGCGGTAGACGCGGCCCATCGCCCCCTCGCCGACGCACGCCTCGATCACGTAGTGCTCGCCGAGCGTGGTGCCGATCAGCGGATCGCCCTCGCGCTCGTCGATCGCGGCGCCGTCGGTCGGACAGCGCGCGAAGTCACTGCGGTAGATCGCGCGGCAGCGAGAGCAGCAGCGCACGCGCACAGCAGGAGGCGGAGCCGGCGCTTCCAGGGTCTCCACGGCGGAACTGTACGCTACCGCGGATGGAGGGAGAGCCGGCGCACGATCGGCTCCTGTCGTGATCACACCGGCTGTCCGGGTGCGCGCGCGTCGCGTGCACGGTCGCGCAGCCGTCTGCCCGCGGCGGCGGGCGACGCAGGGCCTGCGCGGCCGGTGCTATCCTCGACGGCGATGAAGTACCGCGTCCCGGCCGCGCTCGCGCTCGCGGCCTGCCTCACCGGCTGCAAGGGTCATGGCGGCAAGACCGTACCTGCAACCACCACCTGCGACCTCGCCGCAGCCGCGTACGTCGACCGCCACACGACCGAGATCAAGCCGGGCGATCAGCGCCCCGCCTTCGTCGCGGCGGTGGCGGCCGTCTGCACCCAGCACCAGTGGGCGCCGGCGGTGCGCGACTGCCTGAAGGCCGCCGCCGACGGACCGGCCGCGGAGGCGTGCCTGCCCGATCGCGCGGAGCTGGTCGCGGTGCTCGACGCGATCCAGCAGCGGCGCGGCGAGCTCGCCGGCGGCAGCCCGCCGGTGCTCGGCCCGCGCTGACCGCGCTGACCGCGCCGACCCCGCCGACCGCGCCCGGCCGCGCGCGGCTCAGGTGACGTCGACGCGCGCCAGCTCCATCGAGCCAGCGCACACCGGACAGCGCGCCGTGAACATCAGCGGCCGCACGTCGGCGTCGAGGTCGGGGAAGCGCGTCGCCGCCATCACCGACGGCGGATCGAGCCCTTCGTGCAGCCGGCAGCGGCCGCACGGCGTGAACCGCCACGCCGGCCGCTCGTCGAGGTACGCGTCGGTGACCATCAGCGGGTAGCGCCCGCCGGGATCCGGGATCAGCCTCAGCCGATCGCCGGCGGCGATCGACGACAGCCCG
>DASZXE010000320.1:0-10504 GCA_035546475.1 Kofleriaceae bacterium | reverse complement strand
GATGCGATCGATGTCGGCGCCGCCGGCGCGCCCCGTCCAGCCGGCGCCGATCCGGCCGGCCGCGCCGCCGCCGCCGCGTGCCGCCCCGCCGCCGATGACGTCGGCCGCCGCGCGGTTCGCGGTCGAGCCGCCGCCGCCGATCATCAAGAAGTCGGAGCAGCCCGCGCCGAAGGCGCCGGCGATGCCCAAGGCCGATCAGATCTTCACGTTCTGATCCGACTGCCGTTCCTCGGGCGGCGTGACGGGGCTGTCGGGCGCTGTCGCCTCGGCCCGAGCCAGGTGCGACGGTTCACGAGCCGACGGCAGCCTCGAGTGGCGAGCCGGCGAGGGAGCTGCCGAAGGCGCGAGCTGCGCGGGCCTCGCGCCCGTGGCTGATTCGTGTCGATCAGCCCTTCACGGCGGGCGTTCCTGGCCGACTCCGATCCTCGGCGGCGTGCGTGCGTGCGAGCGGTGGCGACGAGGTGAAGCCCCGTCGAGATGCCCGGTATGTGGGCCGAGCTGGCGGCGGCGCGATCCGGATCATGGCTGGCCCAACGGATAGTGGCGCGCGGGGGCGAGATGCCCTACGATCGTCCTTGCGACCATGTCGCCGAAACGCCGAACGAGTTCCCATGCGGAGAGCACGTCCACGGCTTTCGACACGGGCCGAAGTGCCCATCACGAAGGCCCGGCCGCGGGATCCGCTGTCCTTTGCGGGCCGCCCGCCGGGCTCTGGCCCATGCCAGGGGAGGAACAAAGCAAACATGCCATGTCCCAAACGCCACCGCTCTGAGGAGGGGCGGCCCTAGCAGGCCTCCTCGTTTCCGATGAGCTAAGCGGGCCCGCGATCGCCAGGTGGTCGTCGGGCCCGTGATCTTTTCGGCTTCCGCCCGGTGTCAGCCCCCCGCCGCGCGCCGGTGTCAGCCCCGCGGTGCCCGGACGGTGTCAGCCACCCGGTTCGCGGAAGGTGACGGCCACCCGCGGCGCGGCGGTGTCCGCCACCCGAGGCGTGGATGGGTGTCAGCCACCCGGTTCGCGGACGGTGTCAGCCACCCGCGGCGCGGCGCGCATGGTGTCAGCCACCCGCGGCGCGGATGGGTGGCCGCCACCCGGTTCGCGGACGGTGTCGGCCAACGCCGCCGCCGCCCCCAAGGCGTCAGCCACCCGCGGCGCGGCCGGCGTCAGCCCCCCGGTTCGCGGACGGTGTCAGCCACCCGCGGCCGCCGGCGCCGATGGTGTCAGCCACCGCCGCCGGCGCCCGGGCCGGCAGCGGCGGGGCGACTCGATCCGGCGGCGCCGCGCATCCAAGGTCCCGTGCCGGCTGCGTCATCACGCCGGCCCCGCTCGATTGCCGCCGGCGCCGATCTGTGGCTACAGTCCGCGCCTCACGCGCCCGCCCGGGCGAGGAAAAGTCCAAGGATTCCGCCATGAGCTGGTTCATCAGCTACGTGCGCTCGTCGATCGGCGCCAAGCACATCATGGCCGTCACCGGCCTCGCGATGCTGCTCTTCGTGATCGTCCACATGGTCGGCCACCTCGGCATGTTCCAGGGACGCGACCACTACAACTCGTACGCCGCGCTGCTGCAGGGCCTCGGCGGCCTCAAGTGGGCCATCCGCATCGGCCTCATCCTCGTGCTCGCCGCGCACATCGCGTCGGCGGTCTGGCTGGTGCGCACGAACGCCGCCGCCCGCCCGCAGAAGTACGCGGTGCAGCGCTACGTCCGCACCAACCTGGCCGCGCGCACGATGGCGCTGACCGGCCTCGTCATCTTCGCCTTCATCGTCTACCACCTGCTGCACTTCACGTTCGGCGTGATCCAGCCGCAGTACTTCCACCTGCCGGACGCGAAGGACCGCCACGACGCCTACACGATGTTCGTGATGGGCTTCCGCAACACGCCGATCCTCATCTCGTACCTGGTCGCGGTCGCGCTGCTCTGCGTGCACCTGGCCCACGGCGCGTCGAGCTGGCTGCAGTCGCTCGGCCTCAAGCACCCGAAGTACGACCGCTTCCTCGAGAAGCTCGGCCCGGTGCTCGCCGTCATCCTCATCGTCGGCTACTTCGCGCCGCCGCTCGCGGTCGCGTTCCACGTCATCAACCTGTGAGCGCCATGAATCTCGACGCGCGCATCCCGGCCGGTCCGATCGCGGAGAAATGGACCCGGGCCAAGTTCGAGCTGAAGCTGGTCAACCCGGCCAACAAGCGCAAGTACAGCGTGATCGTCGTCGGCAGCGGCCTCGCCGGCGGCGCCGCGGCGGCGACGCTCGCCGAGCTCGGCTACGACGTCGCCTGCTTCTGCTTCCAGGACTCGCCGCGCCGCGCGCACTCGATCGCCGCGCAGGGCGGCATCAACGCGGCGAAGAACTACCAGAACGACGGCGACAGCATCCACCGGCTGTTCTACGACACGGTCAAGGGCGGCGACTTCCGCTCGCGCGAGGCCAACGTCCACCGGCTCGCCGAGGTCTCCGTCGACATCATCGACCAGTGCGCGGCGCAGGGCGTGCCGTTCGCCCGCGAGTACGGCGGCACGCTCGCCAACCGCAGCTTCGGCGGCGCGCAGGTGTCGCGCACGTTCTACGCGCGCGGCCAGACCGGCCAGCAGCTCCTGATCGGCGTCTACCAGGCGCTGTCGCGGCAGATCGCGGCCGGCAAGGTCAAGATGTTCCCGCGCACGGAGATGCTCGACCTCGTCATCGCCGACGGGCGCGCGGTCGGCATCGTGGTGCGCGACCTCGTCACCGGCGCGATCAGCTCGCACTCGGCGCACGCGGTGCTGCTCGCCACCGGCGGCTACGGCAACGTCTTCTACCTGTCGACCAACGCGATGGGCTCGAACGTCACCGCGACCTACCGCGCCTACAAGCGCGGCGCGGCGTTCGCCAACCCCTGCTACACGCAGATCCACCCGACCTGCATCCCGGTCAGCGGTGACTACCAGTCGAAGCTGACGCTGATGTCGGAGTCGTTGCGCAACGACGGCCGCGTCTGGGTGCCGAAGAGCCGCGAGGACGTCGCCAAGGCGACCCGCGATCCGTCGTCGATCGCCGACGCCGACCGCGACTACTACCTCGAGCGGAAGTACCCGTCGTTCGGCAACCTGTCGCCGCGCGACATCGCCTCGCGCGCCGCCAAGGAGGCGTGCGACGACGGCCGCGGCGTCGGGCCCGGCGGCCGCGGCGTCTACCTCGACTTCCGCGACGCGATCGCCCGCGACGGCGCGGCGAAGATCTCCGAGAAGTACGGCAACCTGTTCGAGATGTACGAGCGCATCACGGGCGAGAACCCGTACAAGGTCCCGATGCGCATCTACCCGGCCGTCCACTACACGATGGGCGGCCTGTGGGTCGACTACAACCTGCAGTCGAACATCCCGGGCCTGTTCGTCCTCGGCGAGGCGAACTTCTCCGACCACGGCGCCAACCGGCTGGGCGCGTCGGCGCTGATGCAGGGGCTCGCCGACGGCTACTTCATCATCAGCTACACGCTCGGCAACTACCTGGCCGGCATCGGGACCGGGCCGCGGCTGCCGACGACGCACGCGGCGTTCAAGCAGACCGAGGCGGACGTCAACGCGCGGCTCGACCGGCTGCTCGAGGTCGGCCGCAAGGGCTCGCGCACCGTCGACAGCTTCCACAAGGAGCTGGGCACGATCATGTGGGAGTACTGCGGCATGGCGCGCAACCGCGAGGGCCTGCAGAAGGCGCTGGCGACGATCCCGACCCTGCGCGACGAGTTCTGGCGCGACCTCAAGCTGCTCGGCGGCCGCGAGACGTTCAACCAGTCGCTCGAGAAGGCCGGCCGCGTCGCCGACTTCCTCGAGTTCGCCGAGCTGGTCTGCCTCGACGCGCTCGAGCGCGAGGAGAGCTGCGGCGGCCACTTCCGCACCGAGTACCAGGACGCCGGCGAGGCCAAGCGCGACGACGAGCGGTTCTGCCACGTCGCCGCGTGGGAGTACCAGGGCGACGGCAAGGCGCCGGTCCGCAACATCGAGCCGCTGACGTTCGAGAACGTGAAGCTCGCCACCCGGAGCTACAAATGACGGCCGGTCGCGAGGAGTGGGGCCGCGAGCGCAGCGAGCCCCGGGGCAGCACCCACGACGAAGCGACCGAGCGCGCGAAGCGCGCGAGCAGGCCGGAGAGGTAAACATGTCCGAGCTCAATCTCACGCTGCACATCTGGCGGCAGAAGGACGCGAAGAGCGCGGGCGAGATGAAGACGTACCGGGTGACCGGCGTCAGCGATCACGCCTCGTTCCTCGAGATGCTCGACATCCTGAACGAGCAGCTCCAGGCCAAGGGCGAGGAGCCGGTCGCCTTCGACTCGGATTGCCGCGAGGGCATCTGCGGCATGTGCTCGCTCGTCATCGACGGGCGCCCGCACGGTCCGAACGCGGGGACGACCGTCTGCCAGCTCCACATGCGCTACTTCAAGGACGGCGCCGAGATCTGGATCGAGCCGTTCCGCGCCGGCTCGTTCCCGGTGCTGCGCGACCTGTGCGTCGACCGGTCGGCGTTCGACCGGATCGTCGCCGCCGGCGGCTTCGTGACCGCCAACGTCGGCTCGGCGCCGGACGCGAACGCGGTGCTGGTGCCGAAGGAGCAGGCCGACCGCGCGTTCGAGGCGGCGGCCTGCATCGGCTGCGGCGCCTGCGTGGCGGCGTGCCCGAACTCGTCGGCGATGCTGTTCACGGCGGCGAAGCTCTCGCACCTGCACCACCTGCCGCAGGGCCAGCCGGAGCGGCTCCGGCGCACGAAGTCGATGGTCGAGGCGATGGACGCCGCCGGGTTCGGCAACTGCACGAACCACTACGAGTGCGAGGCGGCCTGCCCGAAGAAGATCAGCCGCGAGACGATCGCGCAGATGAACCGCGATTACGCGAAGGCGGTCTTCGCGCACCGCGACGCGAAGCGCGGCGCCGGCGGCGGCGACGGCTGACCTGGACGGCGGCCGGCGGTGCTGCGTGCGATAGTCGGCGGATGACGACGTTCTCCGCGTGGTTCCGCTGCATCGCGGGGTGCGACGGGCGGTGGGCGCTGACCGAGGTCGTGTACCGCTGTCCGCGCTGCGGCGACCTGCTCGAGGTCGCCCACGACGTCGACGCGCTGCGGGCGGCGCACGACGCCGCCGGGTGGAAGCGGCTGTTCGCCGAGCGCTGGCGCGCGACCGAGCACCCGTTCACGTCGGGCGTGTGGGGCAAGCGCGAGCTGGTCGCGCCGCACGTGCGCGACGAGCACGTCGTCACCGCCGGCGAGGGCGCGACGACGCTCCTGCCGCTGCCGGCGTACGCGCGCGAGCTCGGCCTCGCCGACCTGCGGGTCAAGCAGTGCGGGACGTCGCACACCGGCAGCTTCAAGGACCTCGGCATGACGGTGCTGGTGTCGACGGTGAAGCAGCTCGTCGCCGACGGCGCGCCGATCGCGGCGATCGCCTGCGCGTCGACCGGCGACACCTCCGCCGCGCTCGCCGCCTACGGCGCCGCCGCCGGCCTGCGCACCGTCGTCATCCTGCCGCGCGGCAAGATCTCGACGGCCCAGCTCGTCCAGCCGCTCGCCAACGGCGCGCTCGTCCTCGCGCTCGACACCGACTTCGACGGCTGCATGGCGATCGTGCAGGAGCTCGCCGTGCGCGAGGGCGTCTACCTCGCCAACTCGATGAACTCGCTCCGCATCGAGGGCCAGAAGACCGTCGCGATGGAGATCGCGCAGCAGCTCGGCTGGGACGTCCCCGACTGGGTCGTCATCCCCGGCGGCAACCTCGGCAACGTGTCGGCGCTGGGCGCCGGCTTCGACCTGATGCTCGAGCTCGGCCTCGTCGAGCGGCGCCCGCGCATCTGCGTCGCCCAGGCGGCCGCCGCCGCGCCGCTGTACGCGAGCTACCGGCGCGGCTGGGCCGACGTCGAGGCGGTGCGGGCGGCGCCGACCCTCGCCTCGGCGATCCAGATCGGCAACCCGGTGAGCTGGAAGAAGGCGGTGCGCGCGCTGCGGCGGGCCGACGGCGTCGTCGAGCAGGCGACCGAGGCGGAGCTGGCCGACGCCGCCGCCCGCGCCGACCGCCACGGCCTGTTCGCCGACCCGCACACCGGCGTCGCCCTGGCCGCGCTCGAGAAGCTGGTCGCCAGCGGCACCATCGCCCGCGGCGCGCGCGCCGTGGTCGTGTCGACGGCGAGCGGCCTCAAGTTCGCCGACTTCAAGGTCGGCTACCACGAGGGCCGGCTGCCGGCGGTGCCGGTGCCGCGCTGGCGCAACGCCCCCGTCGAGCTGCCGGCGCGCTACGACGCGGTCCGCGACGCGGTCCGCCGCGGCCTCGATCGCTGATTCGCGGCGGCACCTTTGCGGTACTGTCGCCGCGATGCTGCACGCCGTCGGCCGCTGCGCCCCGATCCTCGCCGCCCTGCTCCTCGCCGCCTGTCCGAGCGGCGACGACACGACCGTCGTCCCGCCCGACCTGACCGCGCACTGTAGCTACGAGGCGATGGCCTCCAACGCCGACGTCGGCACCGTCGTCACCGTCGCGCCGCTGTCGGCCGGCGCCGGCGAGGCGCCGATGGACGTGCCGGTCGGCACCGCGCTCGGCGGCTACACCGCGCGCGCCGGCTTCCTCGGCAACTCCGGCGTCGTCGACGGCCGCGAGGTCCCGATCTCCGGCAGCTTCCATCCGTCGATCGGCGTCGAGACCCGGCCGATGGCGAAGGCGGTCGTCCTCAAGTCGGGCGTCGAGACGATCGTCTGGATCAAGCTCGACGCGATCTTCGTCTACGAGGGGCTCGTCTTCGACCTCGAGCGCCGGCTCGGCGCCGAGTACCACGGCAAGATCCTCATGACCGCGTCGCACAGCCACTCGGCGTGGGCGCAGTACACGGAGCACTCGCCGCTCAAGGTCGGCGCCGGCGACTTCCGCCAGCTCGTCTACGACCGGATCCTCGACGCGGCGGAGGCGGCCTCGCGCCAGGCGATCGCGGCGGTGCGGCCCGCGAAGCTCGGCGTCTTCACCGACACCAACTTCGACCCCGCGGGCAACATCACCCACGATCGCCGCGGCGAGAACGACCAGCTCCCCGGCGGCAACCGCAAGGACGACCGCCTCAACCTGATCCGCATCGACGGCATGGACGACCAGCCGATCGCGGTCATCCCGATCTACGGCGTCCACGGCACGCTGATGGGCGAGGACAACCCGCTGGCGTCGACCGACGCGATCGGCGGCATGGAGCGCGCGCTCGAGGAGACGTTCGATCACCCGGTCGTCGTCATGCACGTGCAGAGCGCGGGCGCCGACACCTCGCCGTCGGGCCACGGCGGCCTCGACTGCAACGTCCACGCCGGCGCCGACGGCGATCCGTGCCTCGCGTGGGACGCCGCCGAGGGCCACGGCCGCGTCGCGCTGCCGACCCTGCAGGCCGCGTGGACCGCCGCCGGCAACGACATGAAGTCGTCGCTCGGCCTGTCGATGGTCACCAAGTCGATCGAGCTCGGCCCGTACCCGCAGACGTTCACGATCCGCGGCGGCGCGCTCGCCTACGCGCCGTTCGACCTGAACCGCCAGCCGGACCGCAAGGTGTGGGACGATCAGGGCAAGCTGATCTCGCCGATCGACGAGTTCAACGCGCCGACCGGCGCCGCGCTCTGCCAGGACCCGACCGCGATGTTCCCGGCGGCGGCGATGCCCGGCGTCGACGGCCTGCCGGTCTACGGCTCGTGCGTGCGCCTCGACGTCGCCGGCGACATCCTCGGCCAGATCCTCGATCTATCGTTCCCCGATATCAA
This sequence comes from Kofleriaceae bacterium, assembly GCA_035546475.1. Taxonomy (GTDB): domain Bacteria; phylum Myxococcota_A; class Polyangia; order Haliangiales; family Haliangiaceae; genus UBA2376. The sequence goes on along the minus strand of DASZXE010000320.1, from coordinate 2,757 downwards.
GGCGGGCGGCGTCGCCTGCCAGTCGACGCGCACCACGATCTCCGACGTCTGGCTCGGCGACTACCTGGTGTCGACGATCCCCGGCGAGCTGTCGGTGCTGCTCGCCGACAAGCTGCGCGCGGTGTCGCCGCTCGACAACGAGCACACGATCGCGATCGGCTACGCGCAGGGCCACGTCGGCTACACGCTGACGCCCGAGGACTGGCTGCAGGGCGGTTACGAGCCGAGCGTGTCGTTCTGGGGCCCGCTCGAGGGCGAGTACCTGGTCGAGCGCCAGGCCGAGCTGATGCCGCAGGCGATGCAGGCGACCCGCATCGACGCGGCGGCGACCGGCAAGAACCGCCTGACGGTGCCGACCGAGCACGACACCTTCCCGATCGACGATCCGGCGCCGATGGCCGGCACGATCCCGGAGACGGTGCCGGCCGATCTGTGGATGCGCTCGGGGCTGCCGGCGCAGGCGCAGCCGGCGGCGCAGGTGCCGCGCGTCACCGGGCTGGCGACGTTCGTCTGGCTGGGCGACGACCCGGCGGTGAAGACGCCGGTGGTGACGCTCGAGCACGAGGTCGGCGGCACCTTCACCGCGGTGACGCGCCACAGCGGCCGGCCGGTGCAGGACGGCGACTTCCTGCTCGTCGAGGCGCCGTCGCCGCTGGTGCGGGTCAACAACAGCGAGCAGCAGCACATCTGGGCCGTCGAGTGGCAGACGGTGCCGTGGCGCGGCGAGGACGGCGGGCTCGACGAGCTCGATCGCCGCGGCGGGCTGCCGCTCGGCCGCTACCGCTTCAAGGTCGAGGGCAAGGACTGGACGATCACCAGCGACCCGTTCGAGGTCGTCGCCGGGACGCTGTCGGTCACCGCGCAGCGGAGCGGCACGCGCATCGACGTCGACACGATGTGGCAGCCGCGCAAGGGCTGGCGCCTGATGACGCTCGACGGCCCGTCGAACCGCGACGTGCCGCTGGCCGGGCAGATGCTGACGGTGGCGGCGCTGAACGGCGCCGGCCAGATGATCGGCCAGGCACAGACGATGACCGCCGACGCGACCGGCAAGGTGACGATCGACTACGGCGGCCAGGCGGGCACGGTCGCGATGCTGCGGGTCACCGACCGCGACGGCAACAGCGGCACCGTCGCGGTGCCGGGCGCCTGAGCCCGCAGCCGGCCCGTCAGCTCGTGCGGGCGAGCGAGGCGCGGTGGGCCTCGAGCAGCTTGACCGAGCAGGTCGCGCGCACCGGCGTGCCGTCCTCGCCGAACATCGTCAGCTTGGTCGAGACCGACTCGATGACGCCGACGAACGAGTCGAGGCCGGTGCCCCACGTCACCTTGACGAGCGGCGGGCGGCGCTTGTCCTCGCTGCCGTCCGGATCGATGACGCGGGTGAGGCGGGTGAGCGGGGCGACGTAGCGGGTCTGCACGTTGCGCCAGGCGGGGTCGCGCTCCTCGAAGGCGTCGAAGAACAGCTCGAGCGACAGCGAGCGCGGCCGGGTCGCGCTGAACTCCAGCGGCGGCACGCTGTCGCGCGACGACGCCGACGGCGACCAGCTCGCTCCCTCGTCGAGCTGGAGCTGGCTCGGGTTGTACTGGGCCACGAGGTCGATCTTCACCTCGAGCGCGACGAGCGTGATCCGCGTCCGCGGCGGCGGCGAGGGGCGGGACGGCGGCTTCGCGGTGCTGATCGGGGCCGGGGCATTCATGGGCGTCCCATGCAGCAAGGGGCGTGCCGCGGCGGAGCCGATGGGATCACGTGCGCTTGCGGCGGTCGCCGCCGGCTGGCGCGACGCGAGCCCGCCTGTCCGAGCAACTCGTCCACACGATCTGTCGTGACGTCGGTCCGGGCGGTCGGGGCGATGCCGGCCACGGAGCGCGGTCGGCCCGGCCCGGCCGGCGGTACTATCCAGGGAGGTGAATCCCGACGACGAACGGGCGCAGGGGGCCGGGCCTCCTGCCGGCGGGCCCGACGACGACGCGACCGCGACCGCGGCCGGCGCGGTGCCGGGCGACGTGATCGCGCCGGTCGCGCCCGGCGGGCGGATCGGCCGCTTCGTGGTCGTCGGGCTGATCGGGGCCGGCGGCATGGGCATCGTCCTCGAGGGCCGCGATCCCGAGCTGCACCGCAAGGTCGCGATCAAGGTCCTGCGCGGCGGCGGCGAGGATCGCATCCTCCGCGAGGCGCAGGCGATGGCGCGGGTCGCCCACCCGAACACGATCACCGTCTACGAGGTCGGCCGCGCGGGCAGCGAGCTGTTCATCGCGATGGAGCACGTCGACGGCGTGTCGCTGGCGGCGTGGCTCGCGCGCGCGCCGCGGACGTGGCGCGAGATCGTCGTCGTGCTGCTCGGCGCGGGCCGCGGGCTCGCGGCGATCCACGCGGCGGGGCTCGTCCACCGCGACTTCAAGCCGGACAACGTGCTCGTGCGCGCCGACGGCCGCCCGCAGGTCGGCGACTTCGGGCTCGCCGACGAGGGCGTCGGCCTCGACGGCGTCGACGTCGACGGCGCGGCGCCGGGCGCGAGCCTGAGCGTCGGCGGCCGTGTCATCGGCACGCCGCGCTACATGGCGCCCGAGCAGTGGAGCGGCGGCGCCGTCGACGCGCGGTCGGATCAGTTCGCGTACGGCGTGACCCTGTGGACCGCGCTGTTCGGCGCGTCGCCGTTCGAGGGCGACACCGCCGAGGCGCTGCGCAGCTCGGTGATCGCCGACCGGCGGCGGGCGCGGCCGGCGGGCACGCGGGTGCCGGCGGCGGTGGTCGCGGTC